>DASTLK010000165.1:0-3036 GCA_035715025.1 Vicinamibacteria bacterium | reverse complement strand
GGATCCGTGTCGTCGGGGCGCCCTCGGGGGTTCCCGGCGCGGCCGGCGGTGTGACATGGTCGGCGAGCAGGCGCGCCACGTCGTCCATGCCGTGCCGCAGCCGCCCGAGCATCTCCGGGGTCAGGGAAAGCCGGCCGTGCTTGACGCCGCTCAGGTCGGACTCCAGGTCCTGGCAACGACTCTCGACATCGGCGAGGCCTACGGAGCGAGCCGCGCCCTTGAGCGTATGCGTCGCCCGGAAGGCGGCTTCCACGGCCGAGTCGTGCGCGGCCGCCGGGAGACCTTGCTCCAGGGTGTTGAGACTGCCGGACAGGAAGCGCAGGTGCTCCTCGGCCTCCTGCCGGAAGGTGGCCATGAGGCGCACCCGCAGGTCTCCGCTACGCACGGTCCACGGCGTTCCGAGCCACACCTTCGACGCGTCCGCCTCCTTGTTCGCCGGACAGCAGCTGGTGGAACTGGAGGGCGAGCGTGTTGAGGTCCCGGGCCGCGCCTTCCATCTGGCGCGTCGCGGCGAGGTTCTGGACCGCGACCTGGCGAACGTTCTCCATGGCGGTGGCCACCTGGTCGACGCCTGCCGCCTGCTCCCTCGCCGTGGCCAGGATCTGTTGCGCCGCCTGTGCGGACTCCTCCAGGTTCGTGGCCAGGAGCTGGATGGCGTCTCCCGAGCGCCGGGCCAGCTCCTCCCCGGCTTCCGACGCCTTCACTCCCTGCTCCGTCGCCAGCACCGCGGCCTGGGTGGCCCGTTGCACCTCCCCCAGGATCTGCCGGACCTGGCCCGTCGCCTGCTTCGACTGCTCCGCCAGCCCCTTGACCTCGGACGCCACCACTGCGAAGCCCCTTCCGGCTTCCCCCGCCTTCGCGGCCTCGATCGCCGCGTTCACCGCCAGGAGGTTGGACTGCTCCGCCAGGTCGCCCACGGTGGCGATGATCTCTCCGATCTTCAGTCCCTGCTCGCTGAGCGCGAGCACGCGCTCCGCGATCCCTTCCATCCGCGCCTTCGCCTCCCGCATCCCGGCGAGCGTCTCCTCGACCGCCCGCCGCCCGTCCTCCGAGGCCTGCGTGGTCTTCCGCCCGGCCTCCACGACCGCCTGCGCCTTCTGCGAGGAGAGCTGCGCCGTCTGCCTCACCTCGTGGACCGTGGTGGTGGTCTCTTGCACGGCCGTTGCCTCCTCCTGGGTCGCCGAGGCCTGCTGCGCGGTCGCCGCGAGGATCTCGCCGGCCGACGACGCGATCTTCTGAATGCCTGCGCGGATGGGCACGGTGAGGCGGTGCGCGATCACGAAGCCGACGAGGGCTGCGAGCAGCACGCCCCCGACGGAGCCCCAGACGATGACCGCCTTCGTGGCCTCCGTGCTCGCGGTGTTCTCCTGGCTGCGCTCCTTGAGCAGCCGCTGCTCCTCCTCCGTGATTTCCGCGAACTGGCGGTTGATTTCTGCCCGGAACTGGATGGTCTCGACCAGCGGCACTGCGGCCAGGGCTGCGTCGCGGCCCTGCCCGCGGCGGATGTCCGCCCTCCTCTCCTGACGGTCGCGCTTGGCCTCGATCGACGCCCACGTGGCCGCGACGCGGCGAACCTGGACCGGATTGTCGGAGACGAGCTCGGCCAGGCGGCGGTGGATCTCGGTCGCGCGGGCGACCAGCGGGGCGTGCAGGGCGAGGGACGCCTCGTCCCCGGTGAAGACGTACGTGCGATGCTGCGACTCGACGTCGGCCACGACGGCGTACAGCTCCTGCATGGCCAGCAGGACCTCGTGGGTGTGCTCGACCCAGTAGCTCGTCGCCACCGTGTGATGGAGGGTGCGGTAGGCGACCCCGCCCACGACCGCCAGGATGGCCAGCGGGAGGGCGAAGCCCGCCGCGAGCTGCCGTCCGAGGGACCATCTCACAAGCACCTCCCGCGTTGACCGATGCCCGTCATTCCTCGACCCGCACGCGCGGGTCCTCCCCGAGCGCCTCCAGGTCCAGCACGCAGACCATGCTCCCCGTGGTGCCGCGGACCCAGGCCTCGGACCCGGCAGCGCTCGCCGTCACGTCCGCATGCGCGATGGGAACGATCCCCGTGATCTCGTCGGCGAGGAGGCCGAAGGCCATCCCGGGCACTTCCACCGCCACGATGCGGCCTTCGGTCCGCGCGGCCGATCGTGGGCGCAGTCCGCCGAGGTCAACGACCGCCAGGATGCGGCCGCGGTGGTTCGCGACGCCGGCCAGGCCGGGCCGCCGGCCAGGCAGGGGGGTCGGTGAGGTCGTGGGGAGGACCTCCTTGACCTGGAGAGCTTCAACACCGTAGCGCTCACCGGCGCGGAGGAAGACGAGGACTTCGATGGACTCAGCGTTGGAAGGCGGGTCCGGGGGGGCGCCGCGAGGCGCCGCGCCCGCTCCTCGAGGATCCGCCGGGTCTCTTCGGCCGATAGCGCGCCGGAGGACTCGAGGGCCAGGCGTTGCGACTCGAGCCGCGCGTGCGCGGCCTCCCAGTCGAAGCGCTCGACGCTCACGAGGCCTCTCCCCTCACGTGGCGCAAACGCTCCGCGGTCGCGAGATGGCGGAGGGCGCTCCGGCGCTCGCCTCGCGCGAGAAGGAGGCGGCCCAGGGCCAGGTGCGCTTCGGATGCGTCGGGATCGAGGTAGAGGGAGCGACGCAGCGCCTCCATCGCGGCCGCCGCGCGGCCGCGCTCCTGCTCGATCGCGGCCAGGAGCCGGTAGGCGGCGGCATCGAGGGGGTCGGCCGCCAGCGCTTGCCGGCATGCGCGGCGGGCCTCGTCGAGGCTCCCGCGGTCGGCCAAGGCCTGGGCCCGAGCCTTCACCTCGGCCGGGGATTCGGGATCTGGAGGCCGAGGAGCCGGGGCCACGGAGCCACGGCGGGCGGCGCGCGGGCGCAGCAGCCTGTCCGGCTTTTCCGGCCTCGGCGGGAGGACCATCGCGGGCTGGTTGGGCTTCGCAGGCTCGTCCGGCGCCGCGCCCGCCCGGAAGAAGATGGCGCCGGGGAAGTTCACCGGCCGGAGCGGGCGGAACGCCTCCGCTGAGGCCTCGGCGGGGGCGA
>DASTLK010000164.1:0-2491 GCA_035715025.1 Vicinamibacteria bacterium | reverse complement strand
CCGCGCCCGCCGCGCCCATCCTCGGGGCGGGGCCCGACTACGACGCCTTCCGCGGCGCGCTCACCCGGGCCGCGCGCGACCTCGCCGAGAAGATCGTACGGGACGGGGAGGGTGCCTCGCGCCTCGCGGAAGTGCGCGTCGAGGGCGCGGCGACGCCGGGAGACGCGGACCGCGTCGCGCGCACCATCGCGGAGTCTCCGCTGGTCAAGACCGCCCTGCACGGCGGCGATCCCAACTGGGGCCGCATACTGGCCGCGGTCGGCCGCTCCGGCGTCGCCGTCGACATCGACCGCGTGGACATCCACCTGGGCCCGGTGTGGGTGGCGGAGGGCGGCCGCGCCCGCGCGTACGACGAGGACGAGGCCCACGGCGCGGTGATGGCGGACCCCGTGCGCATCCGCGTGGACCTGCACGCGGGCAAGGCCAGCGGCTGGATGTGGACCTGCGACCTCACGCGCGGGTACGTCGACATCAACGCGCACTACCGGTCATGAAGCTCTGGGGCGGCAACTACGAGGGCGAGCCGGACCGCGAGTTCTGGGAGTTCAACCGGTCGCTGCCCTTCGACCGCCGGCTCGTGCGCGAGGAGATCGCGGCTTCCCGGGCCTATGTCATGGCGCTCGCGCGAGCGAGCGCCATCTCCGTTGCGGATGCCTCCGCGCTGGACGCCGGTCTGACGGCCGTTCTGGATGTGGCCACTCCAAAGGCTCTCGCAGACGCACAAGAGGAGGACGTCCACAGCTGGGTCGAAGCCCGACTCACCGAGACGATCGGCGACCTCGCGGGCCAGGCCCACCTGGGCCGCAGCCGCAACGAGCAGGCGGTCACCGCTCTGCGCCTGTGGATCCGCGCCGCGATCGACTCCCTGCGCGCGGACACGGCCGGCCTGGTGCGGGCGCTGGCCGAGAAGGGCATGAGCGGCGCGGACGCGGTCATGCCCGGCTTCACGCACACGCGCCGGGCGGAGCCCATCACGCTGGGCCATTTCATGGCCGCGCACGCCTGGGGGGTGGTGCGCGACTACCAGCGGCTGGGGGACGCGCGGCGGCGCGTGAACGTGCTGCCCCTGGGCTCGGGAGCGCTGGCGGGAACGGCGGTTCCCCTCGATCGGGACGCCCTCGCGCGCGACCTCGGCTTCGAGGCCATCTCGCCCAACGCGCTCGACGCGGTCATGGACCGCGACTTCGCGGCGGAGTTCGTGTTCGCGGCCGCGCAGCTGCAGACGCATCTCTCCCGGATGGCCGAGGACCTCATCTGGCTGTCGTCACCGGAGTTCGGCTTCTTCCTCCTGCCCGAGGCCTTCACCACCGGCTCGAGCCTCATGCCGCAGAAGCAGAACCCCGACGCCCTCGAGCTGGTGCGCGGCAAGGCCGCGCGCGCCCAGGCCGGAGTCATCCGCCTGCTCGCGCTCATGAAGTCGCTGCCCGCCGGCTACCAGAAGGACCTCCAGGAGGACAAGGAGGCGGTCTTCGACGTGGCGGATACGGTGGCGGTGTCGGTGCGCGTGATGGGTGGGGTCGTGGCCGGTCTGGACTTCGATGGCAAGAAGATGCGGGCCGCGGCCGGACAGGAAGAGATGATGGCCGCGGGGTTGGCGGTGGCGCTGGCGCGCGATGGCCTCTCCTTCCGCAAGGCCCACGGGGTCGTGGCCGGACTGGTGGCGCAGGCGCGGAAGACGGGCGCTTCGCTGCGCGAGACGGCGCGGCGTGCGCTGGCGAAGGACCATCCGCGCCTGGCCGCGGACGTGGACGCGCTCTTCGATCCCGAGCGCGCGGTGCGCACGCGGTCCCTGCCGGGGGGCACCGATCCCGACGCCGTCCGCGCCAGCCTTCGCCAGGCGGTCGAGCGGGTGGAGTGAGGCCGGGGGCGGTTACGGGGCCCGGCTCGTGCGCAGCGCCACCGCCTTCCAGACGCCGTCCTTGTTGACGAACGTGGTCGTATCGAAGGACGTGTCCGCGATCGCGGTGTCGCCGTAAACGGAGACGGTGACGGAGCCCGTCTCGCGTTTCGGGAAGCGCAGAGTCCCCGCGCTCAGATTCTCCAGCAGCTCGCGGCGCGTGCCCCGCTCTCCGGTGGGATGCGTCCAGACGAAGCTCTCGTCGAGCAGGGGCTCGAGCGCCTTGACGTCCGCGGCCAGGACCGACCGATCGATCGCCGCCTGCACCGCCGCGACCTCGCTCCGGGCCTGCTCCTCCGACCGCGGCGCCTTCGTCGCTTGCCAGCTCACCGCCTGCCATCCGCCCTTGCGCCTGAGGAACGTCCCCGTGTTCAGGTAGCGGGTGACCTGCGTCCTCCCTCCGCTCTCGGTCGTTCCCACGAGGCGGAAGGCCACGATGGCCGTGTCCCCGTATTGCTGGATGCGGATGTCCTCGGCGGTGTAGGTCGTGGCCGATTCGGCCGGAGGCCGGCCCTGGGGCGCGCGCACGTCGGCCAGGATGTCGGCCTTGCCGATCCGCTTCCCCGACGATCCCGTATAGATCAGGTCCTCGGC
>DASTLK010000163.1:0-13276 GCA_035715025.1 Vicinamibacteria bacterium | reverse complement strand
GAGGCGGGGTGCGGCGCGCCGCGGAGAAGCACTCCCGAGAACGCGAAGGGCACGGCCAGGAAGACGACGAGCGCGTAGAAGACGAGCCGCGTCAGCCAGGGACGGCGGCGCAGCGTGGCGGCCAGGTGAGGCGTGGCGAACGGTGGCATAATCCGCCCACCTCGTCAATGGCGCTGGACATCGTCCTCAATCGCCGCGGCGGTGTTCCCATCCGCGACCAGCTCGTCACCCAGCTCGAGCTGAAGATCCTCGACGGCAGCCTCGCCCATGGCCAGCGGCTGCCCAGCGTGCGCTCGCTGGCCCGCCGCCTCAAGGTCCACCACAACACCGTCTCCGCCGCGTACCAGGACCTGGAGGAGGTGGGTCACGTCGAGCTGCAGCGCGGCTCGGGGGTGTTCGTCCGCCGGGCAGGGGTCAGCGCGTTGCCCGAGGCCAAGGGCCTCGACGAGATGATCCGGCTCGCGCTGCACGCGGCGTTCCGCAAAGGGTTCTCCGGGGCGGACATCCGCGCGGCCGTCGAGCGCTGGCTGGCCGCCTCGCCGCCCGACCGCGTGGTCGTGGTGGACCCCTCGCCGGAGATGGGAGAGCTGCTGGTGCACGAGCTCAAGCAGCTCCTGGGTATCCCCGCCACCGCCTGCACGGTCGAAGACGTCGCGCGCGAGCCCGGGCGCGTGGCGGGCGCGCTGACCCTCGTGCTTCCCTATCACGTGGCGGCGGTGCGCGCGCTTTCGCCGGGGGCGTCGGTGGAGGTCGTCACCCTGGAAGTCGCGGAGCCCGATCGCCGGGCGGTCGCGGCCCTCCCCGCGGGCAGCATCGTCTTGTTCCTGTCGCATTCGCCCACGGTGCTGCCCTTCGCGTCCGTCTTCCTGCGCAGCCTCCGCGGCGACGAGATCCTGGTCGAGACCCGGCTCCTGGCCACGCCGCGCGAGTGGAAGCGTCTCGTGAAGGTGGCGGACCTCGTGCTGACGGACGCGCTCTCCACGGAGGCCGCCCGCGCGGCGGGGGCGCGCCGCGTGCGCGAGGTCCGCGTGGTGCAGCCCTCCGCCCTCGAGCGGCTCCGGGACGCCCTCACCATCGTCGTCCCGCGCGCCGAGCCTCCCGCCGCCGCCGGCGATCACCGCCGGCCCTCTTGAGGGCGGCATGGTGGCGATGGGCGGGGGGCGGCTTCGCCCTCTGCGTCGTCGCCCTGGCCGCCCCCTCCGTGGGGGCGCCCGAGCCGTCGACGAACCCAGCCGTCATCGTCTACGGCGGCGACGCGACCTTCGCGCCCTACGAGTACCTCGATGAACGCGGCGAGCCCCGCGGGTTCAACGTCGAGCTGATCCGTGCCCTCGGTCGCGAGGCCGGCGTGGGCGTCGACGTCCGCCTGCAGGACTGGTGGTCCGTGCTGCGGGACCTCGACGCCGGACGGGTGGACCTCGTCAGCCTGCCCCTCACCGAGGAGCGCGCCCGACGGTACGACCTGGTCGCCCAGACCTGGACCTTCCAGCAGGAGGTGGCGTTCGCGGATCACGCGCACGCTCCGCGCACCATCGAGGAGCTGGCGGGCGTCCGCGTCGCCGTGTCTCCGGGGACGCTGACCTTCACGCTCCTCACCGAGCTGGACGCGAGCCGCCGGCCGGAGATGGTCCCCGCCGACAACCTCTCGGACGCGTTGCGCGCCGTGCGCGACGGCAAGGTGGCGGGCGCCGCCGGCAACGGGCTCGCCCTGCGCGCGGCCGCCCGCGACCTGGGAATGGACGACCTGGCCGAGCTGCCCCTGCGCTCCGTGCCCTACGCGCTGGCGACGGCCAAAGGGCGCGGGCCTCAGTTCTCCTGGGTGGGGGAGGCGCTGAACCGCTCGCACGAGACGGGGCGGTTCAATCACCTCGTGGAGCAGCACCTCGTGATCGCGCCGGGGCTCCGGACCTGGCGCGACTTCGCGTTGCCGCTCACCCTGGGCCTCGCCGCCGTCGTGGGCATCGGCGGGGTCACGATCGTCTGGAATCGCGTGCTCCGCCGCCAGGTCCAGTCCCGCACGCGGGAGCTGGCCCAGTCCCTGGCGGACAAGGAGCGTCTGGCGGGGTCCCTCCAGGACCGCGAGCAGCAGCTCGAGGAGGCGCAGGGGATCGCGCACATCGGGAGCTGGGAATGGCCCCTGGGCGCGGACCGCGTGACCTGCTCTCCCGAGCTGTACGCGATCCTCGGCGTCGATCCCGAGGCCTTCGCCCACACCCGCGCCGCTTTCCTGGGGCTCGTCCATCCCGAGGACCGGCCGGTCCTGAGCGAGGCCGCCCGCCGTTCGGCGGAAGAGGGCCGGGCGCTCGACATCGACCATCGCATCCAGCGCGCGGACGGCGTGGTGCGGCATCTGCACGTGCGCGCGCAGGCCATCCTGGGCGCCGGCGGCCAGGTCCTGCGCCTGGCCGGCACGGCCCAGGACATCACCGATCGCAAGCTCGGGGAACTGGCCATCGAGAGCGAGCGCGAGCAGCTGCGCAGCATCGTGAGCCACGCCCCGGTGGCCATGGCCATACTCGACCGCGACCTGCGCTACGTCGCGCACAGCGAGCGCTGGCTGATGTACTGGCGGCTGCGCGGGCGATCGCTGCTGGGGCGGCGCCACGACGAGGTGTTTCCCGGCCTCGCCGAGAGCTACCGCGACGCGTTGCGCCAGGCCCTCGAGGGGAAGGTGGTCACGCGACGGGAAGACCCGTTCCCTCTCGCGGACGGATCGAAGGTCTACATCCGCTGGACCATGCACCCGTGGCGGCGCGCCGGCCGCCGCGTGGACGGCGTGGTGGTGGTGGTGCAGAACATCGACGTCCTGGTGCGGGCGCGCGAAGCGGCGCGCGAGGCCTCGCGGCTCAAGTCCGAGTTCCTGGCCAACATGAGTCACGAGATCCGGACGCCCCTCAACGGGGTGATGGGGATGACGCGGCTGCTCATCGACACGCGCCTGGACCGCCAGCAGCGCGAGTACGCGGAGATGATCCGGGACTCCGGCCGCGCCCTGCTCGACCTCATCAACGACATCCTGGACTTCTCGAAGATCGAGGCGGGACGGCTGGAGCTGGAAGCGATCGACCTCGACCCCGTGATCGTGATCGAGGATGCGGTGGCGGGCTTCGCCGAGCGCGCGGCCAGCAAGGGCCTCGAGCTCGCGGTCTGTGCGGATCCGAACGTTCCGCGCGCGCTGCGTGGGGATCCCGGGCGTATCGCCCAGATCCTCAACAACCTGCTCGCGAACGCCGTCAAGTTCACGGACCGCGGCGAGGTCGTGGCGCGGGTGAGCGTGGCCGAGGAATGGGACGACGAGGTCGTGGTCCAGTTCTCGGTGACCGACACCGGCATCGGCATCCCCGCGGAGAGCCTCTCGCGTCTCTTCCAGCCCTTCAGCCAGGGCGACAACTCCACGACGCGGCGTTACGGGGGAACGGGGCTCGGCCTGGCCATCTCCCGCCGCCTCGCCGAGATGATGGGCGGCGGAATCGGGGTCGATACCGCCGCCGGCGGCGGGAGCACGTTCTGGTTCACGGCGCGGCTGAAGCGGCAGGCGGAGGCCCACCCGTCCGTGGGGTCGCTGCCGCTGGCCGGGCGGCTGGCCCTCCTGGCCTGTCCGAGCGAAACGGTCTCCGGGATCCTGTCGCGGCAGCTCGAGGCCGCGGGCATGATTGCCCGCACCGCTGCCGACCTCCGCCACGCCCGCGGGGCGATCGAGGACGAGAGCAGCGACGACATCGACCTCGTGGTGGTGGACCAGGAATTGCCTGGCCTCGACCTGCCCGCGTTCGTGCGCGAGGTGCGCGAGCGATCGCGCGCGGCGCGGGTCGTGCTCCTGGTGCCGATCGGCACGCGCGCGACCATGGAGGGCGCGGACGCGCCCGACGCCGTGCTCACCAAGCCGGTGCGGCCCTCCGCGTTCGAGCCGAAGGTCATCGCCCTCCTGGCCGGAGAGGGAGCAGTGACGGTTCCGGAACCGGCCGGTGAGCGCGCGGTCGAGGTCGATCCCGATGCTCCACTCGTGCTCGTGGTCGAGGACAACGACATCAATCGCACGGTGGCCGTCCGTACGCTCGAACGCCTCGGGTACCGGACGGCGGACGCCCGGAACGGGGTGGAGGCGGTGGAGAGGTTCGCGCCCGAGACCTACGCCGCCGTGCTGATGGATTGCCAGATGCCGGTCATGGACGGCTACGAGGCCACGGCCCGGCTCCGGGCGGCGGAAGCGGGTCGCCGGCCCACGCCGATCCTGGCCATGACCGCGGGCGCGCTCGTCGGGGACCGCGAGCGCTGCCTGGCCGCGGGCATGGACGACTACATCTCCAAGCCGGTCGCCTTCGAGGACCTGGCCGCGGCCTTGCGGCGCTGGGTGCCGCGCGAGGACAGCGGGGAAGGGATGCCCGCGCCCCCACCCTCTCCGTCCGCCGGTCTCGACGCGCGCGTCCTGGGACAGCTGCGTGCGCTCGACACCCCGGGGTCCGGCTTCTTCCACGGCGTGATCGGCCTCTTCCTGGCCACCGCTCCCGGCCGCCTGGACGCGCTGGCCGCGGCCGTGGGCAAGGCGGACGCGGGGACCGTGCGCAGCCTGGCCCACGCCCTGCGCTCCACCTGCGGCAACGTCGGGGCCAAGACGATGCACGACCTGTGCGCCGCCCTCGAGGAGCGGGCGGAGCGGGCGCCCGCGGAGCTCGAGACGGTCTTGCAGGCGCTCCTCGACGAGTATGGGCAGGTGCAGACCGCGCTGGAAGCAGAGCAGCGCCGGACGCGGCCGGCGGCGCCGCGCACCTCTTCGTGAGCGGCACCGTCACCCGCGGACAGGCGCGCTTCGCCGTGGCCCTGCTCTTCGGTGTCAACTTCCTCAACTACATCGACCGCTACGTCATCGCGGCCGTGCTGCCGCTGATCCAGCAGGAGTTCCGTCTCGACGACGCGCGCGCCGGCTACGTGCTGTCGATGTTCGTGCTCGTCTACATGGCGGCGTCGCCTTTCACGGGGGTGATGGGGGATCGCTGGCCGCGCCGCTACCTCGTCGGGTCCGGCGTCATCCTGTGGAGCGTCGCCACCATCGCCACCGGCTTCGCGAGCAGCTATCACCACCTGCTCCTGGCCCGATCGTTCATCGGCGTCGGGGAGGCGGGCTTCGGCGCGGTCTCGCCCACCATCATCAGCGACCTGTTCCCGAAGGAGCGGCGCGGGCGCATGCTCTCCTACTTCTTCGTCGCCATCCCGGTGGGCAGCGCGCTCGGCTACATCCTGGGCGGCGCGGTGGGGGCGCACCACGGGTGGCGCACCGCCTGCTTCCTGGCCGGCGCTCCCGGCATCGTCCTCGGCCTCCTCGCCTTCGGCATGGTGGAGCCGGCCCGTGGCCGGGGCGACGGCGTGGTCAGCGAGGAGCACCGCTTCGAGCTGCGCCCCGCGCTGGAGCTCCTGCGCAACCGGTCCTACGTGCTGACCATGCTCGGCATGTCCGCCATGACGTTCGCGCTCGGCGGCATGGCGGCCTGGATGCCGACGTTCCTCTCCCGGGTGAAGGGCCTGTCCCTGGACGCCGCCAACACGGGGTTCGGGGCCCTGACCGTCGGGGCCGGGCTCATCGGGACGTTCCTGGGCGGCTTTCTGGGCGACCGCCTGCTGCGGCGGACGTCGAGCGCCTATCTCCTCGTCTCCGGAGTGGGGATGCTGCTGGCCATCCCGTTCGCGTACGTGGGTTTCACCGCCGCCCGGCCGGAGGTGTATCTGCCCGCGTTCTTCGTGGCAGAGGTGTTCGTGTTCCTGAACACCGGGCCCGCGAACGCCGTGTTCGTCAACGTCGCGCTGCCGGAGGTGCGGGCGACGGGCATCGCGATGTCGATCTTCGGGTATCACCTGCTCGGCGACGTGCCCTCACCGATCCTGATCGGCAAGGCCTCGGTGTGGACGGGCAGCCTGCAGACGGCGCTCCTGCTCACGCTGGTGGCCATGGCCGTCTCGGGCGCCTTCTATCTCGCCGGCATGCGGACGCTGGGCCAGGACACGGCGCGCGTGCAGGAGATCCTGGCCGAGCGGGAGGCACGCCATGCGTCGCGTCTTCACGACGCTCATTGAGGCCCTCTTCCGGGTCCTCTTCAACTACGACTGCCTGGGCGAGGAGAACCTGCCCACAAGCGGCCCCGCGGTGGTGGCCGCGAACCATCCGTCGTACCTCGATCCCGTGCTGCTCTCGCTCCAGGTGCGGCGCCCCATCCGGTTCATGGCCTGGGACGCCCTCTTTCGCGTCCCCCTCCTCGGCGCGTTGATCCGGACGTTCGGCGCGTTCCCCGTGGACATACGCCGTGGCAAGGGGCGCGAGGCCTACGAGCGGGCCAAGGCCCTCGTCGTGTCGGGCGAAGTCGTGGGTTTGTTTCCGGAGGGCCACCGCTCGCGCACGGGCTGGATGGAGCCGCACCTGCGCGAGGGCGCGGCGCGCCTCAGCTGGGAGACGGGGGCGCTCCTCGTGCCCGCGACCATCGCCGGCGCCTATCGCGCCTGGCCGCACTTCCAGGCCCTCCCGCGCCCCGCCCGCATCCGCGTCCGCTATCACGAGGCCATCGATCCCGCTCCCTATCGCGGCCAGCCGGAGGAGGTCGCGCTGCCGGCGCTCCTGGCCGAGCTGCAGCGGCGCGTGGATCGATCGCTGCAGCCCGGGGTCAAGGCCGACCTGCGCATGATGTTGCTCTACGCCGCGCCGGCGCCGCTGCCCCGCGCGCACGAGGTCGCGGCGGCGGCCCTGGTGGCGATCGTGCTGCTCCTGCACGGCCGCGGCCCCGCATCCCTCCTGCCCTCCGCCGCGTATCTCGGGTACCTCGGGCTGGACTGGCGCTTCGTGCCGCAGTCCCGGCTGGCGAAGTGGATTCGCAACGTGTCGCCCGTCGTACTCCTGCTCGCGAGCGGACCGGCCCTCCTGCGCGCGCTGGGGAGCCCGCCCGTCCCGGCCGGGGCCGCCCTCGTCGCGATCCTGGCCGGAGCGATCTACCCGTATGTCTACGCGCGGCGGAGGACGGCGATGACCTTCTTGCGCGGCATGGTGCTGGCCTTTGCCCTCGAAGGGGCGGCGCAGGCGCTCTGGCCCTCCCCGGCCGGGCCGCACGCCGCACTGGCTTTGTACGCGGCCGCGTTCGCGATCGCGGCGCGCACGGTCTTCTGGCGCTATGCGGGCGTCATCCTCGTCCTCTACGCAATCGGAGCGCCCCTGCTCATCGGGTGGTCCGTGGGCCTCTCCCTGCACCTGCTCGCCGGCCTCGTCGCGGCCGCGGTCGCCCTCGCCTTTCCCTATCACCTGCGCGCCGGCAACCTTTCGTCGGCGGTCAGCCTTGCGCCGGCCGAACCCATCGAGTAAACAGGGATCACCACATGAGTGACGAGGCGACGCGCCCGCCACGGGGCGGAGCGGTCGCGGAAACGCGCCTCCCCGCCGGCGCCGGCCGGCCGGCCCCATCCCCCTTCCTCCGCTGGCTCCTGCAGGGACTCTCCCCGGAAGGGACGCATCATTCCCATCCGACCTACCCGTGGTGGAAGGTGATGTGCCTGACCGGGGTCGACTATTTCTCGACTCTCGGCTATCAGCCGGGCATCGCGTTCCTCGCCGCCGGGCTGCTCTCGCCCCTCGCCACCCTCGTCCTGGTGCTGGTGACGCTGTTCGTGGCCCTGCCCATCTACAGCCAGGTCGCCTCGCACAGCCCGCACGGCCAGGGCAGCATCCTGATGCTCGAGGAGCTGCTGCCGCGATGGAAGGGGAAGGCGTTCGTGCTCGTCCTCCTCGGCTTCGCTTTCACCGATTTCATCATCACGATCACGCTCTCCGCCGCCGACGCCAGCGCCCACATCATCGAGAACCCGTTCGTGCCCGCCGCCATGCGGCACCAGGTGGGCGTGACCCTCGTCCTGCTCGCCTTCCTGGGCGCCGTCTTCCTCAAGGGGTTCCGCGAAGCCATCGGCTTCGCGGTGCTGATCGTGGCCCTTTACCTCGGCCTCAACGTCGTGCTTCTGGCGCTCCTGGGCGCGGACGTCCTCCGCCATCCGGACCTCCTGGGGAACTGGCGGCAGGCTCTCTCCGCCTCCTATTCCTCGACCCCGAGGATGATCGGCCTGTCGTTGCTGCTCTTCCCGAGGCTCGCCCTCGGCCTGTCCGGCTTCGAGACGGGGGTGGCGGTGATGCCGCTGGTGCGCGGCGCGCCCGGCGACGATGCCCAGCGGCCCGCCGGCCGCATCCGCGGCACGCGCAAGCTGCTGACCACGGCCGCGCTGCTCATGAGCGTCTTCCTGCTCGCCAGCAGCCTCATCACCACCGTGCTCGTCCCCCCCGCGGCCTTCGCGGAAGGCGGCGAGGCCAACGGGCGCGCGCTCGCCTATCTGGCGCACCGCCACCTGGGGGAGGTGTTCGGCACCGTGTACGACCTCAGTACGATCACGATCCTGTGGTTCGCGGGAGCGTCGGCCATGGCCGGCCTGCTCAACCTCGTCCCGCGCTATCTCCCTCCCTACGGCATGGCCCCGGACTGGGCCCGGGCCACGCGGCCGCTCGTCCTCGTCTTCTTCACGATCGCGGTGGTGGTCACGCTGCTCTTCAAGGCGGACGTCGAGGCCCAGGGTGGCGCCTACGCGACGGGCGTGCTCTTCCTGATGACGTCGGCGTCCATCGCGGTGACCCTCGCCTTCCGCGGCACGCGCCGGCGGTGGATCTACGGGACGATGGCCGTCGTCTTCGCGTACACGACCGTGACCAACGTCGTGGAGCGGCCGGAGGGGATCAAGATCGCCTCGTTCTTCATCGTCGGCATCGTGCTCGTGTCCAGCCTCTCGCGCGCGCTGCGCTCGCTGGAGATCCGCCTGCGCAGCGTGAACCTCGACCCGCCCGCCCGCCGGTACATCACGGACATGGTCCCACGGGGCGTGCGCATCATTGCCCATCGGCCGGACAAGCGCACGGTGGAGGAATACGACAGCAAGGAGAAGCAGGCGCGCGAGGACCACAGCCTCGACCAGGGCGAGCCCATCGTGTTCCTGGAGGTGGGCCAGGGCGACGCTTCCGAGTTCGTCGGCGACCTCCAGGTGGAGGGCCACGAGGTGGGCCCCCACCGCGTGCTGCGCTCGACCTCGCCCGCCGTTCCCAACGCGATCGCGGCCCTGCTCATCCACGTGCGGGACCTCACCGGCCTCATCCCCGACGCCTACTTCGGGTGGGCGGAGGGCGGGCCCCTCGGCCATGCCCTGCGCTACCTGGCTCTGGGCGAAGGGGACACGGCGCCGGTGACGCGCGAAGTCCTCCGCAAGGCGATCAAGAACCCGCTCGAGCGGCCACGGATCCACGTCGGGTGACCGCCCGCCGCCCGCCGTTGCGCCTCGCCTCCAGCGTGGGCGCGCTGACGCTCGGCGGCTTGCTGGTGCTCGGGTTCACGCCTCTCGTCGGTGAGATCAGCCGGAGAGTCGACGCCGCGCCCCCACCCGGGCCCGCCGACGCCATCGTGGTGCTCGGCGCCGGCGCGGCGCGGGACGGCGTGCTCAGCAATCAATCGCTGCGGCGCCTGGTGGGCGGACTCGTCCTCTACCGGCGCGGCCTCGCCCCCCGGTTGGTCGTGATGGGTCCCGGCTACCAGGGCGGCCCGGTCGAGGCGGAGGTCCGCTCCACGCTCGCGCGCGACGTCGGCATACCCGCGGACGCGATCGTGGTGGAAGGCGGCGGCCTCACCACGCAGCACGAAGCAGCGCTGGCCGCGCTCCGCATGCGGGAGTGGGGCGGGCGCCGCGTGCTGCTCGTGACGGGCGCGCAGCACATGCATCGCGCGCGCCTGCTCTTCGAGAGGGCCGGGCTCGAGGTGGTGCCGGCGCCGGTGGTGGAGATCTCGCCGGCCGTGCGGCGGCCGGACGGCCGGCTGGAGCTCGCGCGCATCGTCATCCAGGAGGCGCTCGCCCGCCTGTACTACCGCGTCTCCGGACAGCTCTGATGGGCGATTCCCTCTACCTGCTCGGCCTGGTCGCGCTGACGTCGTGGCTCGTGTGGCGGGGCGGGCGCCGGTGGGCCCGGCTGGACAAGGCCCCCCTGCGGCCGGCGCTCGTGCGCCTGCTGGAATGGGCGGGGCTCACCGTCGGCTTCTATGTCCTGAACGTCCTCGTCGGGTTCGCGGCCGTGCTCGTCCTGCGGAAGCTGACCGGCTCCTTCATCTCGATGTACGTGAACACCGACGCGACGCTGCCCCTCCTGTCCGCCTTCCAAGCCGTCACGTTCCAGTGGTGGCGAGCCGAGAGCGAGTAGAAGTCTTCCGATCGTGCATCGGATGCTCCGCTCCGGGCACGTTCTTTGATAAGGATGAATGAGGGGCTTGAAAGGAGAACCAGGGATGGCGCCAGCGACCGAGACGAGGAAAGCAGCTCAGGAAGGACACGCCGGACGACACCCGTTCGTGCAGGCCGTGCACGGCGTCCGATATCAGGTCGAGGATGTGGCTCGCTCCGTCGCGTTCTACACCATGCACCTGGGCTTCACGCTCGAGCACCAGCAGCTGCCCGCGTTCGCCAGTGTCTCGCTCGGCGATGCCCAGATCCTGCTCAGCGGTCCACAAGCGTCCGGATCGCGGCCGATGCCGGGCGGGCAGCAGCAGGAGCCCGGGGGATGGAATCGCGTCGTGCTTCGGGTCGAGGATCTGCCCGGGTTCATCGAGACGTTGAAGAGGGCGGGCCTCCGTTTTCGGAACAACTTGGAGACCGGGCCGGGCGGCAAGCAGATCCAGATCGAGGATCCAGACGGAAATCCCATCGAGTTGTTCGAGCCGGCGCGATAGATTCCGTCGGGGCCGCCGCCGTCAGTCGCCGAACGAGATCCCGAGGTCGCGCGCCGTCTGCACCACATCGGAATCGAGAGGCACGTACTTGACCGAAGCCACCGCCTCTTCGAGCGGCACCGCCGTCATCACCGGCGGGTCGTACGCGACCATCGTGCCCCAGCGGCCCTCTTCGGCCAGGCGTACCGCGGCCGCGCCGTAGCGCAGCGAGAGCAGGCGGTCGCTGGAGGTGGGCATGCCTCCGCGCTGGAGGTGGCCGAGGACGAGGGAGCGCGTTTCCTTGCCCGTGCAGGCCTCGATCCCGGCCGCGACCTTCGCCGCGATGCCGCCCAGGCGGATCTCCTGTCCCGCCACCTCCTCGCCCAGCGTGGCCACGTTGCCGCCCTGCGGAGCGGCGCCTTCCGCGCAGACGACGATGGAGAAGTGGCGCCCGGCCAGCTCGCGGGCCATGACCTTGTCGCACACCTTCTGGATGTCGAACGGGATCTCCGGGATCAGGATCACGTCCGCCGATCCGGAGATGCCGGAGTAGAGCGCGATCCAGCCGCAGTAGCGCCCCATCAGCTCCACGACCATGACGCGCTCGTGGCTCTCGGCCGTGGAGTGCAGCTTGTCGATCGCGTCCGTGGCCGTCGCCACCGCGGTCTCGAAGCCGAAGGTCTCGTAGGTGGCGGCGAGGTCGTTGTCGATCGTCTTGGGCACGCCGATGATGGGGATGCCCTTCTTGGCCAGGCCGGCCGCGATCTTCAGGGAGCCGTCGCCGCCCACCGCGATGAGGCCGTCCAGGCCCAGCCGACGGAAGTTCGACACCGCCTGGTCGGAGACGTCGACGAACCGCTCCGTTCCCCCCTCCACCACCCGGATGGCGAGTGGATTGCCGCGGTTGTTGGTGCCGAGGATGGACCCGCCGAGGTGGGTGATCCCGCGCACCGATTCCGCGGTGAGAGGCACCAGGTACTTCGTGTCCAGCAGGCCGAGATAGCCCTTCTGGATGCCGATGACCTCGAATCCCTTGTTGAGCGCGGTGAGGGTGACCGCGCGCAGGACGGCGTTGAGACCGGGCGCATCGCCTCCGCCCGTATTGATGGCAAGACGTAGTTTCCGTGACACGTTTTCTCCGCCCGCATGATAGCGCGCCTTGTCTTCGGCGCGGATCGCGTGGTCACTTCAGGAGGGGGAGCATCCTCTTGAATGCGGCGGCGTCGCTCCGGCCGAGCAGCTCGTAGATCGCCATCTCCGTGCTCGAGACGAGCGCGCCCGCGCGCTCCATGCGGCCGAGGCCGACCGCGCGGTTCTCCGCGGATCGCGAGCCGACGGCATCACTTGCGACGTGGACGGCATAGCCGCGCTCGAGCGCGCCGAGCACGGTCTGGGCGACACAAATGTGGGATTCGATACCGGCCACGACGAGCTGGTCGCGCCCGTCCAGCGCCTTCAGGCGATCGAGAAACTCGGGGCTGCCGAAGCAACCGAAGCTCACCTTGTCGAGGGGCGCGGCGCCGGGGACGGCGGCGAGGACTTCCGGAACCGTCGGGCCGAGCCCGCGGCTGTACTGCGTGGTGAGCAGGACGGGCAGGGCGAGGACGTCGGCGAGTCGCAGGAGGAGGACGGCGTTGCGCACGATGGCCTCGCGATTGGCGATGGCGGGCAGGAGCTTCTCCTGCAGGTCCACGACCACCAGGGCCGTGCGCTCGGGACGGAGCACGCTCGCCGCCGCGGGATCGCTCATTGCTCCTCCCAGGGCCGCGTCGCGGCCCAGGCGCGCACGGCCTCCTGCATCTCCTCGAGCTGTCCGGAGAAGAAGTGATCCGCGCCGGGCACGAGGACCGCCGTCTTCGGCTCGGGCAGGGCCGCCACCATGTCGCGGAAGGCCGGACCGGATCCGAACGCGTCGTTCTCGCCCTGCACGAAGAGACGCGGGCGTGTGCAGGCCTGCACGAACGCCGGGTCACGCACCATGGTCACCGGGAAACCGAGCGCGAAAAGCGCGCGGACACGGGCGTCGGCGCAGCCGGCGCGCAGCGCCATCACCGATCCGAACGAGAACCCGCCGGCCAGGAGGGGAAGGCCGGGAAAGCGGCGGGACAGCTCGTCGAGCGCGGCGCGCACGTCGTCCTGCTCGCCGCGGCCTTCGTCGTGGCGGCCTTCGCTGCGTCCGACGCCGCGGAAGTTGAAGCGCAGGGCGGCCACGTTCTCCGCCTGCAGGGCCTTGGCCGCGCGGAAGACGACCTTGAAGTGCATGACCCCGCCCTGGAGCGGGTGCGCATGGCAGACCACGGCGGCGGCGCGCGGAGCCGCGTCCGGAAGCATGAGGATCGCTTCGAGGCGACCGGCCGGCCCCGCGAGGTCGAACGTCTCGTTGGTTCCCACCTGGGGATTATGGCAGGCCGACCGGAGATCGCCGGCCGATCAGTGAGCTCGGCGCCGCGCAGCGGCGGCGAGCGACGGGGGGTTTCAGGGGGGGAGCTCACTCCGACCGTAGTGGGGAGTGAGTTCCCCCC
>DASTLK010000162.1:0-6994 GCA_035715025.1 Vicinamibacteria bacterium | reverse complement strand
CCGACCGCGTTGCTGTCCGCGTGCGGGCGCCACCAGACTGGCCGTCGTCGAGACGATCGAGGCAGGCGCGCACCTGGTCCGGGAATCCGTGGACCAGGCGCCGGCGCGCCTGGTCGATCACCGCCGCGCCGAGGGAGGGGTCGTCCTTCACAGCCCCACCCATTCCAGGCCGCCCATCGCGTACTGCTTGATCTCCGCCTCGTGCTTGCGGAAGAGGGCGAGATTCGCGGGCGGCACGTCCAACGTGGGCGCGCTCGCGCCGCCCTCCGGACCCGGGGATGCCTTCGCGATCTCCGAGGCCCAGAGCGTCTTGTAGACCTGCTGGATCAGGAAGTGGTACTCGCCTTCGCTCATGCCCACGTCGGCCAGCGCCTGGGCCTGGGCCAGGCGCACCTCGGCGAGCACGCCCAGGCCGTGGGTCACGTCGCTGAAGTCGGCCTGCTTCTTCCTGTTCATGGCTTCGAGCTCGTCCTTGTGCTGCGCGTAGACGTCGAAGATGCGCCTGCGGACGTCGAGGAACTTGACCAGGCGGTCCTCGCGCAGGACTCCGTCCGCGGGCTCGGTGAACGGTACGGCGTTCGCCCTCTTCTTGAGCTCCTCGATCTTCGCCTCGCGGCCGGTGAACTGCTCCGCCTTGCCCTTGGCCCACCACAGGCCGCCGAA
Organism: Vicinamibacteria bacterium; assembly: GCA_035715025.1. Taxonomy (GTDB): domain Bacteria; phylum Acidobacteriota; class Vicinamibacteria; order Fen-336; family Fen-336; genus AA29. Next base: position 6,331 of record DASTLK010000162.1, on the reverse strand, counting down.
CACGACTGCGGCCAGGACCACTCCGCCCATCACGGCGGCGATCCCACATCCGATCGCGACCTTCGTTCCCGTGCCCAAATGTCCTCCCCGGGTCATCGGACCCCGGCCGACGATGTTAGAGAGCGCGTCCGAGGCGGTCAAGGGTGACGGCCTGACGGGGATCGCGGCCGCGGGCGCGACGCGATATGATGGTGGGTCAAAGGAGGCGTACTTGGAACCCACGTGGCATGACGGTCTGAGCCGCAAGGCCCTGGTGGAGCTGGTGGAAGCGCTCCTCCTCGCGTTGGACAAGTCCGTCCCGCGCCTCGACGCCATTGCCCATCACCTGTCCCTCATGAGCCAGCAGGGCGAGGAGACGGAGGTCCTGGGCGGGATCAGCGACCAGATCGCGGACATCGGCGACGAGCTCTACGCGGCCAGCGACCGCGAGAAGCTGCGCGAGTGGGGCAACGAGATCGACATGCCGGAGAAGGCCCACTGAGCAAGACGATCGGCCTGGTTTCGCTGGGCTGTCCCAAGAACCTGGTCGATAGCGAGGTGATGCTGGGCCGCCTGCGCGACCGCGGTTACGACCTCGTGGCCGACGCCCACCAGGCGGACGTCATCGTCGTCAACACCTGCGCCTTCATCGACCGCGCCAAGCAGGAGTCCGTCGACACCATCCTGGAGATGGCGAAGGAGAAGGAGACCGGGCGCGCGCAGCGTCTCGTGGTCACCGGCTGCCTCACCCAGCGCTACGACGCCGAGCTGCGGCGCGAGATTCCCGAGATCGACGCGACCCTCGGCACCGGACAGGTCGACGACATCGTGAAGGCGGTGGAGGGCGACGCCGCCGTCGACGCGAGCGAGGCGCCCACCTGGGTCTACGACCACGCCGCCCCGCGCGTCCTGTCCACGCCGCCCTGGCTGGCCTACGTGAAGATCAGCGAGGGCTGCGACTACACGTGCAGCTTCTGCATCATCCCCACCCTCCGCGGACGCCACCGCAGCCGCAACGTCGAGGACATCGCGGCGGAAGTGCGCGATCTGGCCGCCCGCGGCGTGAAGGAAGTCGTGCTCGTGGCCCAGGACTCCACGCGCTACGGGCTGGACCACGGACTGCGCGACGGCCTGGCCTACCTGCTGCGCCGCCTCGGGCGCATCGACGGGATCCGCTGGATCCGCGTGATGTACGCCTACCCGGCCACCCTGACCGATCCCATCCTGGAGGCCATGGCTTCCGAGGAGAAGGTCGTCAAGTACGTCGACATCCCGCTCCAGCACGCCAGCGACGCCGTCCTGCGGAGGATGAAGCGGCCGACCGGCCGCGGCAACCTCCTCGGCATGATCGAGCGCATCCGGGCCCGCGTCCCCGGCGTGGCCGTCCGCACCTCCTTCATCGTCGGCTTCCCCGGCGAGACCGACGCCGATTTCCAGGAGCTCCTCGACTTCGTGGAGGCGGCCCGCTTCGACAACGTGGGTGTCTTCACCTATTCGGACGAGGAGGGCACGAGCTCCTTCGATCTGGAAGATCGCGTCGCGCCCGGGGTCAAGGAGAAGCGCCGGCGCCGCCTCATGGCGGCGCAGAAGCGGATCGCGACGCGCCGGAACCGGCGACGGGTCGGCGAGCGTTTCGAAGTCCTGGTCGAGGGCACACATCCGGAGAGCGATCTCCTGCTCCGCGGCCGCAGCGCGGCCCAGGCGCCGGACATCGACGGGATGGTCGTGATCGCCGACGGCGTGGCGGACCCGGGGACGTTCGTGACGTGTGAGGTCACGGAGGCGCATCCCTACGACCTCGTGGTGCGCATCGTCGACCGCGCGGCGGCGGCCAGTCCCAAAGGTCGCTCCGCGGGCCTCGCCGCCGTCTCGTGATCCGCGTCACTCGCCCCTTCCCCTGATCGATTCACCCTCGCCCCGGGGAGGCGACGCCGCTCTAATATCGATCAAGGGACCTCGCACAGGTGCAGACGAACGAGCCCCTGAAGGGGACGCTCTCGGAAGGCGCGCTCGCGCCGCTGCTCGGCGGCCTGCAGCGCACGCGCGCCAGCGGCTGGCTGCGCGTGAGCAGCATGACCCTGCGCAGCGGCATCCCCTCCGTGACCCGTTTCGGCCTGAGGCTGCAGGGGGGGCGCGTGGTCGCGGTCGAAGCCGACGAGGATCCCCTGCGACCCCTGCCCGCCGACCTGACCGAACGGGCGACGATCGGCATCACGCGCCTACTCGCCGGTCGCGATGCCGTCCAGAGCTGGGACCCCGCGACGGAGACGGCCACGCTGGACCCGGCGGCGCCGCTCCTCGCCGCCCTCGCCCTGCGCGCGGTGGACCGCGTGGAGGCGGCGGTGGTGGAGGCGGCCCTGGGCGACGCCGACCGCGCCCTCGTCGCCGGGGCGTCCGCGGAAGCGGGCCACGCGCCGCTGACCTCGTCGCATCGCGCACTGCTGGCGCGCATCCGCCCGGAAGTGAAGGCCGCCGAGCTGATCCGGTCGGGCGGGGAAGCGGCCGGGCGCGAGCTGCTCGCGCTCCTGTGCGCGGGAGTCGTCGAATGGGCGCCGGCGCCAACGCACGCGCCCCCTCCGCAGACCGATCGCCCGGTGGCCCCGCCCGCGACCGCCCGGCGTCCACCCACGGGCAGCAGCGCGGCGCTGCGATCGTTGTCCGCGCCGGCCTCGGCCAGGCCGTCCGCCCCGGCCCCGGCTCCTGCCCCCCCGTCCGCGCCTCCGGGGCAGATGCGCCGCGAGATCGAGGAGGCGCACGCGGCACTGCGCGGCGCGAACCACTTCGCCGTCCTGGGCCTCACCGTGAGCGCGTCCCAGGACGAGGTCCGGCAGGCGTTCGCCCGGCTCGCGCGACGCTATCATCCGGACGCGCAACGCGACCCCGCCCTCCAGGACGTCCCCCAGAAGCTCAACGACATCTTCGTGGCCATCGGCAACGCGTACGCCGTGCTGAAGGACGCGGGCGCGCGCGACCGCTACGAGCGCGCGATGGGGCTGCGCCTCGCGGCCCCTCGCGTCACGGCCGCCCGCGAGACCGCCGCTGACCCGTCCACCCCTGCCCGGCGCGCGGACGAGCCGATCGAGGCCCGGCTGCTGCGGGCGGAGGAGGCGCTCGACGCGCAGCAACCCTGGGAAGCCATCCGGCTCCTCGAGGAGACGGTGTCCGCGGCGGTGGGCACGCTCAAGGTGCGTGCCCAGGTGCTGCTCGGCCGAGCGTACGCGGACCGCGAGCGGCCGCGGGAGGCCGAGAAGGTGCTGCTCGAAGTGCTTCAGGCCGATCCGGTCTCCGTGCCCGCCTGCCTGCTCCTCGGGCGGATCTACCGCGAGCGCGGAATGGTCAAGCGCGCGCGCGGCATGTTCGAGCGCGCCCTCGAGATCGACGCCGGACGGGTGGACGCGCAGCGCGAGCTGTTGGCGCTCGGCGCGGACGCGGAGCCGCCTCCTCCCGGCGGATCGCTGTTGTCTCGTCTCCGCGACCGCCACTGAAGCGATATCGTCACAAGCTGCTGAGAAACCGTCACATGCGGGCACGCGCCGGGCGCGGCGCCGGGCATTTACTCTTGCGTCCGATGGAAGGCCCTGCTATCCTTACTGTTCCAGCTCGGGGTGGTGCACCAGAGTGGGCTCGCCCCCACTCTTTTTTGTTGGAGCGAGACGGCCTGAAGGAGCAAGGAACAAAGGAAATCGTCCGTAGCGTGGCCGAGCGAGTGACTGCCGGTCGAGGGTTCGAGCTCGTGGACCTCGAGGTCAAGCGTGAACGCGGGGGCCATTTCGTGCGCCTCTACGTGGACAAGGAGGGCGGAATCGGGCTGGACGAGCTGCAGGCCGTCTCGGAAGAGGTTTCCGCCATCCTCGACGCCGAAGATCCGATCGACACGACCTATACCCTCGAGGTCTCTTCGCCCGGGCTGGACCGGCCGCTCAAGGGAGAGGCGGATTACCGGCGCTTCGTCGGGCGCCTGGTGAAGCTCTCGAGTTACGAGCCGTGGGAAGGCCGCCGCCACTGGACGGGCCGCTTGCAGTCGGTGGCGGACGGCGCGGTCACGGTTGCGCTGGAGAAGGAGAAGGGCGCGACGGCGCGCATTCCCCTCGAAAAGATCGCGCACGGGCGCCTGGAAGTGGAGTTCAAGTAGGGCTTTATGGCGAACCAATTGAGACAGCAGATCGAGCAGATCAGCCGGGAGAAGAACATCAACCCGGACGTCATCATCGCCGCCATCGAGGACGCGATCCTCACCGCGTCGAAGAAGTACTACAAGAACAACGAAGACCTCCGCAGCCGCTTCAACAACGAGACCGGCCAGATCGAGGTCTTCGCGGTCAAGCAGATCGTGGAGTTGGTGGAGGTCGCCGAGACCCAGATCAGCCTGGAAGAGGCGCAGAAGCTCATCCCCGAGGCCGAGGTCGGCCAGGAGATCGAGTTCCCCAAGCCCACGGACATCCTCGGCCGCATCGCGGCCCAGACCGCGAAGCAGGTCATCTTCCAGAAGGTCCGGGAGGCGGAGCGGGACAACGTCTTCGCCGAGTACTCCGGCCGCGTGGGCGAGGTGATCAACGGGATCATCAAGCGCCAGGAAATGGGCGACTTCGTGGTCGACCTCGGGCGCGCGGAGGCGCTGCTCCCGCGCAAGGAGCAGAGCCGGGCCGAGACCTACCAGACGGGCGACCGCGTGCGCGTGGCCATCGTCAAGGTCTTGAAGTCGGCCAAGGGACCACAGGTCGTGGTCAGCCGCACCGATCCCGCCCTGCTCATCAAGCTCTTCGAGATGGAGGTGCCCGAGATCTACGACGGCACCGTCCAGATCCGGGGCTGCGTGCGCGAGGCGGGGGAGCGGGCCAAGGTCGCGGTGGTCTCCCGCGAGAAGGACGTGGATCCCGTGGGCGCCTGCGTGGGCATGAAGGGCACGCGCGTGCAGTCCATCATCCGCGAGCTGCGCGGCGAGAAGATCGACATCGTCGAATGGAACGACGACGCCACCACCTTCGTGATCAACGCGCTCTCGCCGGCCAAGGTGAGCCGCGTCAGCATCCTCGACGAGGAGCAGCGGATCATGGAGGTCGTGGTCGAGGACAAGCAGCTGTCTCTCGCCATCGGCAAGAAGGGCCAGAACGTCCGCCTGGCCGCCAAGCTCGTGGGCTGGCGCATCGACATCAAGAGCGAGGAAGAGAAGCGCCAGGAAGTCGAAGCGGAGATGGCGCGCATGGAGCGCATCGTCGCCGAGCTGCGCTCCCTCGAGCCCCACGGCGTGTCGGACAAGGTGATCCAGAGCCTCATCGACGCCGGCGTGGCCGGCCTCGCCCACATCCTCGAGATGACGGACGAGGACCTGCAGCAGGTCGAAGGGGTCGGGCCCAAGACGGCGGAGAAGATCCGCGAGGCCGCCACCACCGCCAAGGCGGAGTGGGACAAGAAGGACGCGGAGGAAGCGGCGCGGGTCGAAGCCGAGCGCGTCGAGTCCGAGCGGCTGGCGGCCGAGCAGGCAGAAGAAGACCGCCGCCTGGCCGAAGAGCAGGCCCTGGCCGAGCAGGCCGAGCAGGCCGAGGCGGAGCCGGCGGAAGGCGTGTCCGCCGAGGGCGCACCGGCGGAAGGCGAAGAGACAGCCGCACCGGAAGGCGCTTCCGAGGAGACGGCGGAACCCGCGACGCAGAGCGTGGCGGACGGGTCGCAAGGGGGTAAGACGGATGGGGAACGTTAGGGTCTTCCAGCTCGCGAGGGATCTCAACCTTCCGAGCCAGGAAGTCATCGATCGCCTCAAGAAGCTGGGCGTGGACGCCAAGACGGCATCCAGCTCGGTGGACGAGGACACGGCGGACAAGCTCAAGCGCGCGCTCAAGATCGACCAGCTCACGACGCGCAAGCGCCGGATCTACGGCAGCGAGGAAGACGAGGCGGAGCGCGAGCAGCAGGAGCAGGCGCTCGCGGCCAAGATCGCCGCCGAGCGCGAGGAGCGCGAGCGGGCCGCCGCCGCCGCCGCCGAGGCTGCCGCCGCCCGCAAGGCCGGCAAGGGCAAGAAGACCGAGAAGGAGCTCGAGGCCGAGCGCAAGGCGAAGGCGGCCGTGGCCGCCGAAGAGCCGCCTCCCGCGCTGCTGCACGCGCCGGGCGCGCCCCGCCTCGCCCCCAAGGTCACCACCCCGCCGCCGCCGCCGCTCGACGAGATCGAGGAAGAAGCGGAGGAAGAGGAATCCGCAGACGACGTCGAGGAGGCGCCGGAAGCCGCGCCCGCCGCGTCGGCGCCTCCGACGGCCGTGACCCACGCGCCCCCACCGGCGGCGCAGGGGGCCGCGCCCGCACCTTCGGTTGCCCCTCCCGTCATGCGCGCTCCGGTCGTGCCGCCACGCGTCACCGGACCGGT
>DASTLK010000161.1:0-6965 GCA_035715025.1 Vicinamibacteria bacterium | reverse complement strand
CGAGAACTCGTGAGCCTCCGCCTGCTGACCTACAACATCCGTTACGGAGGCGTGGGGCGAGTGCGCGCCCTCGCCTCCGTGGTCAATCAGTGCGCGCCCGACGTGGTCGTGTTGCAGGAGGCCATCCGGCCAGAGGTGGTCGAGCAGCTCGCGGCGGCGACGGACATGCCCGTGTGGGCGGCCGACCCGGCGCATTCCGTGGGATTCATGAGCCGCCGCAAGGTCCGCCACGAGTGGCACCGCCCGCCCGCGAGCCGGCGCGCCTTCCTCGAGCTCGTGCCCGAGGACGCGCCCTTCCGCATCTTCGGCGTGCACCTGAGCGCCGTGCACTCGAACTGGACGGAGCGGCGGCGCGTGCGCGAGCTGCGGGCGGTCCTGGAAGGCATCGCGGAGCACCAGCACGGCTTCCACGTCGTGACCGGCGACTTCAACACCATCGCTCCCGGCGAGACCCTCGACATCCAGAAGCTGCCGCCGCGCCTGCGCGCCTTCGTGTATCTCACCGGCCGCACCATCCGCTGGGAGACGATCCAGATCATGCTCGACGCGGCCTACGTCGACGGCTATCGCGCGCTGCATCCGCAGGAGCGCGGGCTCACGTTCCCGGCCGGCGACCCCCACGTGCGTCTCGACTACGTGTTCCTGCCCTCCGCCTTCGCGCCCCGGCTCAAGAGCTGCGCGGTCGTGAACGGTACCCCGGTGACGACGGCGGCCTCGGACCACCTGCCGGTGGTGGCCGACCTCGAGGTCGACTAGCTCCGATCGCGGCCCTGACGTTCCCGTCGCTTTCCATGGCGCCCCTCCGCATTTCGTGGGGTCCCGCGCGATGTCTCGTGCCGCCGGGACCGCGCGCAACGCGCTGATCGCGCGCGACATCCTCCGCGCACGGCGGGCCCGCCGAAGGCGGCACGCTCGCTGCAGTCACGCCGGCGCGGAGAGTGATCATGAACCCCATCTCGATCGTCATAGCCGTGCTGCTCGTTGCGCCCGCGCCGAAGCCGGACGAAGGCTCCTTGGCCCGCACCTTGATCGACCAGGCCGACGTCGCGCGCGCACGCGGGGACGACCCGTCCGCGGTCAGCCATCTACGCGCCGCTCTCCAGGCGGCGCAGTCCGCGGAGGCCGTCGCGGAGGAAGCGGCGGCCTCGGTCCGGCTCATGGAAGTCACGCGCGCCAGCGCCGACCTCGCCATGGCGGAGCCACTGGTGGCGCGAGCCTTGGCCCTCGCGCCCGGCGGGACGGCCGCGGAAGCGGACGCCCTGCGGCTGCTGGGGGCGGTGAGCGCCGCCGCCGGCGACCGCGCGTCCGCGGAGACCTCGCTCCGCCAGGCGGTGGAGGTGGCGGAGCTCGCGCTCGGCCCGGGGCACGAACGCCTGGCGCCCGCGCTTTGTGACCTCGGAATGATCCTCGTGGGCAACGGCCATTTGCCGGAGGCGGAGGCCCGGTTGCGCCGGTGCCTTTCCATCGATGACGCGAGCGCGACGCAGCCGGTCGATCGCCGCGCGCGCCAGGTCTTCACGCTCGAGATCCTGGCCTCCCTGGCCATCGCCAAGGGAGAAGCCGCCGAGAGCGAGGCCCTGATGCGCCGTGCCGTGGCACTCAGCACTCTCGAGCCCAGCCTCGGACCCGCGGACGTGGCCGACGCCCTCAATGGCCTGGCCAACGCCGTCATCGACCGCGGCAGGACGCGCGAGGCCGGCCGTCTCGCCCGACGTGCACTCGCCCTGTACGAACGCGTCCACGACGGGCGCCACGCCGAGGTCACGGAGGTGCTCGTCACGCTGGCCGCCGTGCGCGCCACGGCCGGTGAGGCGGACCAGGCGGTCACGCTCCTGCGCCGCGCCGCCCGTGTCGCTGAGCACGAGAACGCCCGGCCGGTGGTGAAGGCCGGGGCCGCCGCGAACCTCGGCGCGCTGTGGATGTCGCAGGGCCATTACCAGGACGCCGAGCCCTTGCTCGAGCAGGCTCTCGAGCTGGGCGAGCAAGCGGTGGGCACGGCCCATCCCGGCCTCCTCCGCCCCCTGCAGATGCTCGCCGACTGTTATCGGTTACGGGGCCGCTTCCCGGAGGCGGGGGCCCTCTACGAGCGCGCGCTCGGCCTGGCCGGCCGCGCCTACGGCGTGCGCAGCGTGGCCGCCATGACCAGCCTTTCCGGGCTGGCGGCGGTGGAGGAGCAGGCTGGGCACCGCCAGCGCGCGGAGATGCTCCATCGCGACGCGGTGGCCATCGCGGAAGACGTTGCCGACGCGCGCGATCCTGCCCGTATCGAGGTCCTCGCCAGCCTGGCCGCATTCTTCGAACGCCAGGGCCAGAGCGGCCCGGCCGAGCATCTCTACGTGAAAGCGGTGGCGGCGGCCGAGCACGTGGGCGCGAGCGACCCGCGGCGCGTGGCCGCCCTGCGGGGCCTGGCGTCGCTGTACGCGGGGCAGGGACGCCGCGCGGAAGCCTCGCGGATCCAGCGCGCGCTCGAAGAGCCCGCCGGCATCGCCAGCCTGGCTACATCGTGGGTCGCGCCGAGCGCGGAGCATCCGTGAGGATCTCGAGCTGCTCGCGCGCGAGCTTCAGTCCAGCCGCGGCCACGTTCTCCTCGAGGTGGACGACCTTCGACGTCCCCGGGATCGGCAGCATCACCGGAGAACGCTGGAGCAGCCAGGCCAGCGCCAGCTGATTCGGCGTGGATCCGAGCTGAGCGGCGACCTTGGCCAGCGTGCCGCCCTTGTCCGCGAGCTTGCCCACCTGGAGGGGGAACCAGGGGATGAACCCGATCCCCTCGCGTTCGCAGTGGCCGACCTCGCGCTCCCATTCCCGGTCGGCGAGGTTGTACCTGTTCTGGACGGACGCGACGGGGAAGACACGGCGCGCGCGCTCGATCTGCTCCACCGACACTTCCGAGAGCCCGAGATGGCGGACCTTGCCCTCGTCCTGGAAGCGCCGCATGGTCCCGAACTGGTCCTCCTCCGGAACCGTGGGGTCGATGCGGTGGAGCTGCCAGAGGTCGATCCGTTCCAGGCGCAAACGCCGGAGACTGCCCTCCAGCTCTTCGCGGAGCCGCTCGGGCCGGCCGTTGGGCTGCCATTTGTGTGGCCCGGGGCGATCCAGGCCGCCTTTGGTCGCGATCACGAGCCCGGTCGGATAGGGATGCAGGGCGGCCGCGATCAAGTCCTCGCTGACGTGGGGTCCGTAGGACTCGGCGGTGTCGATGAAGTTGATCCCGAGATCAACCGCGCGCCGCAGCACCGCGATCGCCTCCTTCTTGTCCGGCGGCGGCCCCCAGACACCCGGTCCGGTGAGGCGCATGGCGCCCAGCCCGAGCCGGTGCACGGGCCGCTCGCCGCCGAGGGTGAACGCTCCGCCGAGCGCCGCGGTGAGGGTATCGGATTTCATCGGGCGAGCCTCCGCATCAAGGGACGCCGGTGATGGTGCACGAAGAGTGCCACGGCCGGGGGGCGTGCCTCATTCCGGCCGGCCTTTGAGTCGCCGGAGGATCCGGCGGTCGCGCCGGTCGGGCGCGGTCGCGGGCGTCGTGGCCCGGTAGGCACGCTCGAAGTCCCGCACCTCGAGCTGCTCCGGCGTCGGCGCCGGCGTGCGGTCCTCGTAGAGCTCCCGCGCTTCCGCCTTGGGAACGTGCTTGCTCGCCACCCCGCGGACGATCACGGTCTGCCGGCGTCCCGCGCCGCGCGTGATCACGATCGCGTCGCCCGGCCGCACGATGCGGTTCGGCCGCGCGGAGTCGCCGTTGACGTCGACCTTGCCCCCGCGGCAGGCCCGCTGCGCCTCGGATCGCGTCTTGAAGAGGCACGCGACGTCGAGCCAGAGGTCGATCCGCTCGCCCTCTCCACCGCGGTCGGTCATCTCGCCATGATCCTAGCTCAGCGCGCGCGCCGCCTCTTGCGTCGCGAGGGCAGGGGCGGCAGGGGACGTGTCGCCCAGAGGGGTGCAGGCTGGGGATCGGGCGACAGGCCGTTGAAGTCCGCGAGCTCGACGACGCGGCCGCCGCGCCTTCGCAGCAGCTTGCCCGCGGACGTGAAGACGTGCTCTCCGGCGCGGTCGCGCCCGGACCATTCCTTGTCCGGCAGATCGTCATTCAACAAGAAGGCGCCGCCCGCCTCGGTCCTCGATCCGCTCACGGCTTCGAGACCGACCAGCGGATGGTCCGGATGAGTCGCGAGCGGAAGGCCGGTCCACAAGGCGACCTTGCGCTGGCCCACGAACCGGCCTCCGCCGCCCCACGTATCGCCGTGGGGCCAGAGCACGAGCGCGTGCAGCCACGGGGGCCGGCTCACGGCCGTCCAGGTGCCCTTGTAGCTCGTGCGCCACCGCGATCCCTGCAGCGCGAAGTAGAGGAAGAGCTCGCCGTCCGGGGAGAGATCGCAGCGCTCCTCGTAGATGCGGCCCCGGAGCCATGCGCCATGCTCGAACCGGTCTTCGTCCGTGTGCCATCGGATGAGGTGATACCAGGCCGCGGGCCCGCGGCGGAGGATCACGCCTATCGGCGCCTCGCGGGCGAGGATGACGAAGAGCCGGCAGGGCGGCGACTTCATCGAGGTGATGGCGTCACGCTGGGGCTCGGCCAGGGGCGCGGAGTAGGGGCACCGGAAGGCGGGTGGATCAGCTCCTCGTGACGAAAGGCGGCGAGGGCGTCGCACTCTCCCTCGAACTTCCCGAGGAAGGCGAGCTCTCCCTGGAAGTTCGTGGCGTCCAGCCTCCGGTCGTAGAGCGCGACGCGCTCTCCGTGGATGTCGCGCACCCGGTAGAGGTAGTACGTATCGTTCTTCCCTTTCAGGCTCTTCATGAGCCCCTTGACCAGGCAGCCGGGGTCGAACTTGACCAGGGGGACCGGGGTGGTCTTGGGGCCGGGACGGTAGGGAGCCATTTCCGCGACCGTAGGCGCGCCGCCGGGGGCGGGCTTGGTCTTCTCGAGGTCCGGGAGTCCGAGGGACTTGCGCACGGAGTATTCCTCGCCGCGAACCGTGGTCGATACGGGGAAGCACGGCCTGCCTTCTTGGGTGGCCTTCTTGCACGGATCTTCGCGCGCGTCTTCGATCCGGTTCACGACGCGGTCGACCGAGTCGCTCACCGGGCGCGCGGGCGGTGATACCGACGGTGATGGGCTGGGCGACGGGGAAGGGGAGGGGGAGGGCGGCGTCGCGGCCAGGACCACGAAGAGGAGACAGGCCCGGCCAGCCGCCATGCGCTCAGTTGCCCCGGGCCCGTTGTCGATCACGCATCCTATTGCCTCTTATAGTACGTATGTGAGGCGCATCCGTTCGTGGGCCGCGATTCCGTCCCTCCTGGCCGTGACCAGTGGCGTGGGCGCGCAGACGCCTCCGCCGACTTTCCCTTCGAAGGTCGAGATCGTCACCGTGGACGTCGTCGTGGTCGACGACAAAGGCGCTCCCGTCCCCGGTCTCACCCGCGACGACTTCGTGATCGAAGAAGACGGACGGCCACAGCCCATCGTCAGCTTCGAGGCCGTGGTTGCGGAAGCGCCGCAGCCGCAGACGGGGCCGGCCCGCCCGGCGCTGGTCGCGACGAACGAGATCGAGCGGACGCGCGGCGGTCGGGCCTTCGCGCTCGTGCTCGACGACCTCGGCATGGATCTCGGGGGCGCGGTGAGCGTGCGGCGTGCGGTCGCGGAGTTCCTCCAGCGCTCGGTGCGCGACGGCGACGAGGTGACGATCGCCACCACCGGAGGCGACGCGTGGTGGAGCGCCCGCATCCCCGAGGGGCGGGACGACCTGCTGGCGGTGGCGGCCCGTTTGCGGGGGCGCAGCGTGAACGAGCGGACGGCTCCCGACTACATCTCCGATTACGAGGCCTTCTGGATCGACGAGCGTGGCGACCTGGGCGCGCAGAACGTCGTCGCCCGCGTGGTCAAGCGATGGACCGACGCAAAGGTCTGCTTCGAGCGCGATCCCGGTTGCGGGCCGATGGTGACCGGGCATGCCCGGGCCATCGAGACGCAGCGAAAGCGGCAGTCGCAACTGACGCTCGCCATGGTGCGACGGGCCCTGGACGCCCTCGCGCCCGTGCGCGGGCGGAAGTCACTGCTCCTCTTCTCCCGCGGGTTTCTCGAAGACGGCAGCCCCCAGGCGCGCGAGGTCGCGGCGGCGTCTCGTGAGGCCAGCACCGCCGTCTACTTCATGGACGCGCGGGGCCTGACCAGCATCTCGGGGACGGAGTCCGCCGCCGAGGCGCCGAGCGCTCCTCAACCGGGCGAGTTCGGAAGGATCGGCTTCGAGGATTCGACCCTCGCCGCCGCCGGCGCGATGACGCTGGCCGACGACACCGGCGGCTTCTCCGTGCGCAACACCAATGACCTCGCGCTCGGCGCCGAGCGCATCGCCGCGGAATCGCGCGTCTTCTACATGCTCGGCTTCGAGGCGCCGTCCGGCAGGCGGCCGCGTGAGTGGCGGAAGCTGAAGGTGCAGGTCCGGCGCGAAGGTCTCAAGGTGCGCGCGCGCCGCGGCTACACGCTGCAGGCGGTGGCGGCGGAGGCCGCGGGCGGGCGGGCGGAGACCAAGGAGTCCGCGCGCAAGCTGACCGCGCCGGTGGAGCGCGCGCTCGATACGGCGCACGAGGTGGCAGGGATCCCGCTGCGAGCGCTGACGTACGTTCTCGAGCCGCGAGAGAAGGGCACCCGCGTCCTGATCGCGGCCGAGTTCGACGCCAGCCGGCTCGCGTTCCAGGGCTCCGGCAAGTCGCGCACGGCGCGGTTGGAGGTCACGGCGGCCGTGACGGAGCGCAACACGGGGAAGACTTCGTACTCGGACGAGCGCGTGGAGGTGCGGGTCCCGGAAGGCGAGACGCCGGGCTGGCGGTCGGTGGCGCGGGAGTTCGATCTGCCCGCGGGGGTCGCGCAGGCTCGCCTCGTCGTGCGCGATCCCGCCAGCGGCGCCATGGGCGCGGTGGCGCAGCGGTTCGAGGTCCCCGCGCCCGCGGTCCTGCGCCTGTCGACTCCGATC
>DASTLK010000160.1:0-5031 GCA_035715025.1 Vicinamibacteria bacterium | reverse complement strand
CGCGGCCAGCCCCGCCGCCTCGTCGGCGTCGAGGGCGGAGGCGGGCTTGCCGAAGTAGCGCTGGGCGGCCGCCTCCGCGCCGTACACGCCGTCGCCCCACTCGATGACGTTGAGGTAGAGCTCCAGGATGCGGCGCTTGCTGAGGTCCTCCTCCAGCCAGCGCGCGACGATCAGCTCGCGCGCCTTGCGCACCAGGCTCTTGTGTGTCGTGAAGTAGAGGTTCTTGGCGAGCTGCTGGGTGATGGTGCTGCCGCCGCGCGCGAAGCGCCGCTCCTTGCGGTCCTCCTGCACCGACTTCTCGATGGCGTCCCAGTCCACGCCCTGGTGGCCGAAGAACTTCTGGTCTTCCGACGAGAGCACGGCATGCACGAGGTGCCGCGACATGCGCGAGACGGGGACCCAGCTCTGGATGCGCAGGGAGGAGCGCCCGGCCGCGCGCGCCTCCGCCTCGCGCTGGCGCATGATCCCCGTGGTGCCGGGGTTGCTGCCGGCCAGCGCATGCACGTCGCCCCGGCCGGGCAAGCCCATCCAGACGTAGGCGCCGAGCGCGAATGCGCCCAGCACGCCGACGAGGAGCAGGCGGCCGATCAGCCTCAAGGTGCTAGATTACCTGGAGGGAGGGCCCCTTTGGACTTCAGTCTCAGCGAGGAGCAACAGCTCCTCAAGAAGACGGTCCGGGAGTTCGCGGAGGCGGAGATCGGTCCCCACGCGCGCGAATGGGACGAGAAGCAGGAGTTTCCGCGCGAGGTGTTCACGAAGCTCGGCGAGCTGGGTCTCATGGGCGTCGTCTGGCCGGCTCAGTACGGCGGCTCCGAGATGTCCACGCTCGACTACGCGATCGTCATGGAAGAGCTCGCGCGCGTCGACGCGGGAGTGGCGCTCTCCGTCGCCGCCCACAACAGCCTTTCGTCGGGGCACATCTTCCTGGCCGGCAGCGAGGAGCAGAAGAAGAAGTACCTCACCCCGCTCGCGCGGGGGGAGAAGGTCGGCTGCTGGGGGCTGACGGAGAACAGCGCCGGCTCGGACGCCGGAGGGACGAAGACGACCGCCGTGCGCGACGGAGCGCACTGGGTCCTCAACGGATCCAAGACCTTCATCACCAACGGGCGCGTGGCGGACACGGCCGTGGTCATGGCCGTCACCGATCGCACCCGGGGCAACAAGGGCATCTCCGCCTTCATCCTGGAGCGCGGGATGAAGGGCTTCCGGTCGGGCAAGAAGGAGGACAAGCTCGGCGTGCGGTCGTCGGACACCTCCGAGCTCATCTTCGAGGATTGCCGCGTGCCCGCGGAGAACCTCCTGGGCCAGGAGGGCCACGGCTTCGTGGACACGCTGAAGATCCTGGACCGCGGGCGCATCGGCATCGCCGCCTTCTCCATCGGCATCGCCCAGGCCTCGCTGGAGGCCTCGATGACGTATGCCCAGGGGCGGCGCCAGTTCGGCCACCCCATCGCCGACTTCCAGGCCATCCAGTTCAAGATCGCGGACATGGCCACCAGGGTGAGCGCATCGCGCCTGCTCGCCTGGCACGCCGCGTCGCTGCGCGACGCCGGGCAGGAGCACAAGGTCGAGTCCTCGATGGCCAAGCTCTTCGCCAGCGAGGCCGCCGTCGAGATCGCGCTCGACGCGGTGCAGATCCACGGCGGCTACGGGTACCTCAAGGACTACCCGGTCGAGCGCTACCTGCGGGACAGCAAGCTGGGCACGATCGGTGAGGGCACGAGCGAGGTACAGCGCCTGGTCATCGCGCGCGAGCTCCTGCATCTCAAAGGGATGGTCCGCTGAGGGATCCCGCCCTTCTGACGCAAGGCGTGCTCGCCGGGGACGTGCGGGCGATCGCGCGGGCCATCAGCTGGATCGAGGACGGGGCGCCGGCGGCGGCGCCGCTGCTGTCCGCGCTGTTCCCGCACGCGGGCCGTGCCCTCGTCGTCGGCGTGACCGGGCCTCCGGGAGCGGGCAAATCGACCCTCGTCGATCGGCTGACCGCGCATCTCCGGGCCCAGGGCCGGACGGTCGGCGTGATCGCCGTCGATCCCACCTCGCCGTACACGGGAGGCGCGATACTGGGCGACCGCATCCGGATGCAGTCGCACGCCGTGGATGGCGGCGTCTTCATCCGCTCGATGGCGACGCGCGGGCACCTGGGCGGCCTGGCCGCCGCCACCGCGCACGCGATCACGGTCCTGGGCGCGTCCGGGAAGGACGTCGTGCTCGTGGAAACGGTGGGGGTGGGCCAGGGCGAGGTCGAGATCGTGGGGACGGTGGACGTGTGCCTGGTCGTGCTGGTGCCGGGCCTCGGCGACGAGGTCCAGGCCCTCAAGGCGGGGATCATGGAGATCGCCGACGTCTTCGTCGTGAACAAGGCCGATCGCGAGGGCGTGGATCGGCTGATCACGGAGCTCCACTCGATGCTCTCGATGGCGGGACCGGAAGCGGCGGTGCCCGAGATCGTGAAGACGGTGGCCACGGACGACAAGGGCACGGACGAGGTGCTCGCAGCCATCGAGGCCTTCCGCGTCCGCGCGGAGAAATCCGGACTCCTCGCCCAGAAGAAACGGGCCCACCTGCGCCAGCAGTTCGAGGAGACGCTGCGCGAGCGGGTCCTGCGCCGCCTCGACGAGCGCGCGCTGGGAGACGCGGAGCGCGAGCGCATCCTGGATCGCCTGTCCGCCCGCGAAACCGATCCATTCACGGCGACGGACGAAGTACTTCGGAAGGTGGGCCTATGACCAGATGGCACGAGGGGGGTTTCAGGGGGGGCCGCGCAGCGGCGACCGCGGTGAGCGCAAGTGCGCCCCCTGACTTAAAAATTTGAACATTCTCAAGATCGACCATCTCGGCATCGCCGTGAAGGACCTCGCGGAGGCCGTGCGCACGTACGAAGCGCTCGGTTTCGCGGTCGAGTCTTCCCACGAGGTGCCCACGGAAAAGGTCCGAACCGCCTTCCTGCCGGTCGGCGAGTCGCATCTCGAGCTCCTGGAGCCGACTGACCCATCGTCGGTGATCGCGCGGTTCCTGGAGAAACGGTCGGGTCTGCACCATGTCTGCGTGCTCGTGGAAGACATCGACGCCGCACTGGCCGAGCTCAAGGCCCGCGGCGTGCCCGTGCTCGACGAGACCCCGCGCGTGGGCGCGGGCGGGTGCCGGGTCGCGTTCGTCCATCCCCGCGGGGCCGCCGGAGTCCTCCTCGAGCTGAAGGAGGACGCGCGGTGACGGAGGCGAGCCCCTCCTTCACCGTCGGGGCGTCACGCGTGAGCGTCCTCCACGACGGCACCATCGCCCTCGACGGGGGCGCGATGTTCGGCGTGGTGCCGCGCGTCGTGTGGGAGAAGAGGGACCCTCCCGACGAGCGCAACCGCGTGACTCTCGGCCTGAACGTCGCGCTGATCGAGTCGGGCGGGAAAAGGGTGCTGGTCGATACCGGGATGGGCGACCGCTGGAGCGAGAAGGAGGTCCGGATGTACGGGATCGACCGCTCCACCACGCTCATCGGCGGCCTGCGCGCACGCGGCCTCGCTCCGGAGGACATCGACGTCGTGGTCAACACGCATCTGCACTTCGACCATGCCGGCGGCAATACCCGCCGCGAGGGCGATGGCGTGGTGCCCACGTTCCCGCGCGCCCGCTACGTCGTCCAGCGCGGCGAGTGGGAGGACGCGAGGCATCCCCACGAGAGAAGCCGCGCCTCCTATCGCGAGGACGACTACGTGCCCGTGGCGGAGGCGCACCAGCTCGACCTGATCGACGGCGAAACCGAGGTGGCGCCCGGCGTGCGCGCGGTGCCCGTCGGCGGTCACACGACCCACCATCAGATGGTGGTGGTCGAGAGCGGCGGGGAGACGCTGGTGGTGCCCACGGACCTCCTGCCCACCGCGAGCCACCTGCCCCTGCCCTTCGTGATGGGGTACGACCTGTTCCCGGTGGCCACGCTGGAGGCCAAGCGGCACCTCCTCCACGCGGCCGCGGAGGGGCGTTGGCGCATCCTCTTCTATCATGACGCGCGCACGCCGGTCGGACGCGTGCGGCGCGAAGGCGACGGCTACACCTTGGAGGTCGATCCTTGAGCGAGCCGGCAGCCCAGATCGGGATCATCGGCGGCAGCGGCCTGTACGAGATGGAGGGCGTGACCGGCGCGCGCGAGATCGTGGTGGAAACGCCGTTCGGTCCGCCCTCCGACGGCATCATGCTCGGGACGCTCGAGGGGCGGAGGGTCGCGTTCCTGCCCCGCCACGGCCGCGGGCACCGCATCCTGCCCAGCGAGATCAACTTCCAGGCCAACGTGTACGCGCTCAAGACGCTCGGGGTCGAGCGCATCCTCTCCGTTTCCGCCGTGGGCTCGCTCAAGGAGAAGTACGCGCCGCTGCACATGGTGATCCCCGATCAATTCGTGGACCGGACCTTCAAGCGGGCCTCGACCTTCTTCGGGCGCGGGCTGGTCGCCCACGTTGCCTTCGCGCATCCGTTCTGCGCGGACCTCGGCCGGATGCTGGGGGCGGCCTGCCGCACCGCGGGCGCGACCGTGCACGAAGGCGGCACGTACATCTGCATCGAAGGCCCGCAGTTCTCGACGCGCGCGGAGTCCGAGCTGTACCGGTCCTGGGGAATGGACGTCATCGGGATGACCAACCTCACGGAAGCGCGTCTGGCGCGCGAGGCGGAGATCTGCTATTCGACGCTCGCGATGGTGACCGATTACGACTGCTGGCACCCGGACCACGACGCCGTGACCGCGGACGAGATCATCAAGAACCTGGTCGCCAATGCCGCCACCGCCAAGAGCGTGCTGCGCGCGGCGGTGAAGGGCCTTGCGGACGGCGAGCGGCGCTGCGAATGCGCGAGCGCCCTCTCCCACGCCCTGGTGACCGCGCCCGAGCTGGTGCCGGCGCAGGTCAAGCGCGAACTGGCCCCGATCATCGGGAAGTACATCAAGTAGCGAGCGAGGAGCCATGTCGATCCTGGTCGTGGGCAGCGTGGCGTACGACACCGTCGAGACCCCGTTCGGCCGCGCGGAGAAGGTGCTGGGAGGCAGCG
>DASTLK010000159.1:0-2881 GCA_035715025.1 Vicinamibacteria bacterium | reverse complement strand
AGAGCCTCCGTGACCAGGGTGGCCCAGGCCGCGCCCACGAAACCCAGGCGCGGAATGAGGGCCAGGTTCAGGGCGACGTTGACGACGAGCGCCAGCGTGGAGACGACGACGATCGTGCCCCAGCGGTTCACGCACGCGAGCGAGGTCTCGCCGAAGTTGGAGAGGAACATGAACGTGGCCGCGGGGAGGAGGATCTTCGACGCCGCGCCGCTCGGCGCGTAGGTCGCCCCGAAGAGCAGCGCGATGAAGCGGTCCGACTCCAGAAGGCCGAAGGCGCCGATCGGCAATCCGGCCAGGAGCAGATACTTCGACCCGCGGCGGTAGAGCTCGGCGACCCCTTCCGGCCGCGTGAGGGCCCAGGCGGCCATGGTCGGGATCAGCGCGTAGCCGAGGATGCGCGGGACGAGGGTCAGTCCCTCCAGCACGAGAACGGGCGAGCGATACCACCCGACCTCGGTCGCCCCGCGCATCTTCTCCAGGATCACCGTGTCCACCTGGAAGACGAGCGTGATCATGGCGCCGGCGTAGGCGAAGGGCAGGCCCTTGCGCAGGAGGTCGGCCCAGAGGCGCGCATCGAAGTGCGGCCCCAGCGGCAGCACGCGCCGCTGGACGTGGGCGACGAGCGCGCTCGTGTCCAGGAGCCGGACGACGAGGAAGGCGAGCACGAACGCGCGGACGCCGCGGCCGGCGTAGAGGACGGCGAGGCACAGGACGAGAAGGAGCGCCCGCTCGAAGAGGAGAGAAACGGCTTCGGTCCCGAACCGCTCGAGTCCCTTGAGGAGCCAGCGCACCGTGGACTTCACCGACTTCAGGACGAGGTCGAAGGCGAGGACCACGACCGCGAACCAGGTCACGCCGGCATAACGGGTGGCGCCGATGCCGAGGCAGAGGGCGATGGTGAGAAGGCTCAGGACGGCCTGGAACCCGAGCAGCCCTCCGACCAGGCGTTGGGCCTGGGAGCGGTCCCGGCTGATGGCGAGGGTGGACGCGTAGGACATGCCGAAGTCGGGCAGGATCCGGAAGAGGCCGACGAATGCGAACGCGGTGCTGTATTCCCCGAAGGGCGTGGGGCCGAGGAGGCGCGCGGCCAGGAATCCGAGGAGGAACAGCAGGACGTTCGATCCTTCCCCGACCGCGGAGAGGAGGGTGTGCCGGGCGAGCGTCCGCGCGACCGGCGGCGGCTCCGTCAGGCCCCCTGCTCCTTGCGGAGCAGGGCGTCGAGACCGCGGCTGATCTTGAGGCATCGATCGGGCGCCGCCGATTCCAGCAGCTTCTGCCGCGCGGTGGCGGTGATGGGCAGGTGCTGGCAGGCCAGGTTCACCCAGGACATCGGCTCGGGTGACCGCCGCTGTTGATCGAGGAATGAGCGCAGCTCGGCGTGGGCGTGGAGATAGCGGGCGAGGGCCTCCACGGCCGCCCCCCAGTCGTCTCCCGCGTCGCCCTCGTCGAGCAGCGTCACCTCCGCCACGAGCACGTCCGTGCCCACGACGCTCACCGCGCGGGCGCGGCTCGCGCCGTCGAGCTCGACCCGATGTCCCCCGTCGGGGAGGGTCGTGTCCTCGGCGACGCGGGCGACCGTTCCCATCTCGTGCAGGTCGCGGGGCGAGCTCGGGCTCTCGCGCTGGGCCAGGGCCAGGACGCGCGAGCCCGTGCGCCTCGCGATCTCCAGCGCCCGCAGGGCGCCGGGAGCGGCGACGACGACGGCCAGGGAGGCTTCCGGAAACAGGCACACGTCCTTGAGCGGGAGCACGGGGAGAAGGACGTTCCCGGATTCGTTGGTCACGGCCGTCATCCTACTACGCACTTCCGCGCCGCCGACGCTGCCATTTCCGCCGCAGGATCGCTCCCAGATCGGCCCGTCCGCGCCCGGGCAGCAGCTCGACGTAGTCCTCGCCGATGCGGGCGATGCTCATCGGGTCGCCCCCGGGCAGCGTGATCGGCGTGCCCGGGACCTTGCCCATGAACGCGGTCCGATAACCCGCCTCGCGCGCCAGGCGCTGCGCGGTCGGACCGGCGGCGTGCCAGGGATAGCAGATGTGGAGGACGGGCCGGCCCGTGCGCTCCTCGATGAGGCGGCGGGCCTCGACCAGCTCGCGGCGCAGGGCCGTCTCGCGCTGCTCGGCCGTTTCCCAGCGGCCGCCGATGGGCCGGCGATCGACGAGCCGGCGCAGCCTCGCGCGCCAGTCGCGGCGCGCGAAGAATCCCTCGCCTTCCTCCGCGACCGTGTCCACGCACGCGCGCCGGATGTCGGCGTCCTCGTAGAACCGGATCGACTCCGACGTGCGCGACTCCGAGCGCAGCAGCGGCGTGCCCAACGGGAGGTCGGGGGCGAGCCGGTCCATCCCGTCCACTTCCATCACGGGCACGTCCATGGCGGCGTAGCCGCGACGCAGGTCGGGAGTGAGGAACCCCGTCACGCGGGGGGCGGTGTGGATGCGCGCGTGGGTCAGGGTATGGCTCTGGAAATCGAAG
The DNA here is from genome assembly GCA_035715025.1 of Vicinamibacteria bacterium. Classification (GTDB taxonomy): domain Bacteria; phylum Acidobacteriota; class Vicinamibacteria; order Fen-336; family Fen-336; genus AA29. Next base: position 409 of record DASTLK010000159.1, on the reverse strand, counting down.
AGGCCCGAGTGGGACAGGGAATCGATCTCTTCCCAGGAGAGGAAGGCCCCGTCGCCCTGCTCACGGCCGAGGATCGCTTCCGGGGATTGGCGGCGCGCCCCCACGTCGTCCCACGTCGGGGGCAGCGGCCCCGGCCGCGAGGGGACGCGCCCCGGCACGAGGAACACGATGCCTTTCATTCCGTAACGGCGCAGGAGCGGCTGCCCGATGCTCCACAGGCTGCCCCGTCCGTCGTCGAAGGTCAGGACGACCGCGCTCTGCGGCGCCGGGCGCGTGCCCATGAGGAACTGGAAGTACTCGGTCGCGGAGAGCGCGACATAGTCGTTCTCGGCCAGGTACTGCAGTTTGCGCGCGAACGACTCCGGCTCCAGGCTGTGGAAGACGAAGACGGGGACATGGCCGCGGGGCA
>DASTLK010000158.1:0-2475 GCA_035715025.1 Vicinamibacteria bacterium | reverse complement strand
TGGGGCGCCCGGCCTGCGCGTGGTGCCGATCGGCCTCGTCTACGAGGACAAGGAACGCTTCCGCTCACGCGTGCTGGTCCAGGTCGGCGAGCCCATCGACCCCGCGGAGGAGCAAGCGGGGTACGAGCGCGCCCCCCGCGCCGCCGTGCAGGCGCTCACCGCGCGCATCGCCGCCGGCCTGGAGTCGGTGACCGCGCCCTTCGCCTCCTGGGAAGAGGCGCGCCTCATCGATCGGGCCGTGGACCTCGCGGTGGAGGCCGATCCCGTCGCGCTGCCCCTGTCGGAGCGCTGGTCCCTCTGGCGCGCGTTCAGCGGGCGCTACGCCGCCCTCGAGAAATCCGACCCCGAGCGCGCGGAGCGGCTGGTGACCGCGCTGCGCAGCTACGACGAGGTCCGCCGCCGCCTCGGCTTGCGCGAGAGCGACCTGGCCGCCTGGCCGGAGCGCGGCTGGCGCGCGCGCGTGCGCGACACGCTCGAGCGGCTGGCCATGGCGCCGGGCGCTGTCCTCAACTGGCTGCCTTACAAGCTGCCCACCTGGATCGCCGATCGGGTCACCCGCACCCCGGATCAGCCCGCCAGCTACAAAGTCATGGGCGCGCTGTTGTTCTTCCCGATCTGGTGGGCGCTGGAAGCGGCGGCGGCCTGGGCGGTGGGCGGTCCCCTGGCCGCGCTCGCCCTGCTCGTGGCGGCACCGGTGACCGGGCTCGTCTTCCTGCGCATCCACGACCGCCAGCGCCTGCGGCCGCTCCCGGTCGGGGCGAGCTTCGCGGAGCGCGCCGCCCTGCGCGACCGCCGAGCGGCGCTCCGCCGTCAGATCCGCGACGTCGTGAACGCGGGGCCCTGATAGAATCCGTTCCCCATGTCCGTCCCCGCCTGTCGCGCCGCGGTGGCGCTCCTGACCCTGGTCCTGCTGCCCGCCTGCTCGCTCAAGCACATCGCGGTCAACGCGCTGGGCAACGCCTTGGCCGAGGGCGGCTCGAGCTACGCCCGCGACGCCGATCCCGACCTGGTGTGGGAAGCGGTGCCCTTCGGCCTCAAGACCGTCGAAGGGCTTCTGGACGAGGCCCCGCGCCACAAGGGCCTCCTGCTGGCCGCGGCCAGCGGCTTCGTGCAGTACGGCTACGGACGCGTCCAGCAGGAAGCGGATTTCGAGGAGGCGCACGACCTCGCCCGCGCGACGGAACTGAGGACGCGCGCACGCCGTCTGTACCTGCGTGCGCTCGGCTACGGATGGCGCGGCCTCGAAGTGGACTTCCCCGGGCTGCGGGAGCGCCTCCACGCCGAAGGGGCGCCGGCCCTGAGCCGGTTGCGCAAGGAGCACGTGCCGCTCCTGTACTTCACCGGCCTCGCCTGGTTCGCCGCCATCTCCGTCTCCAAGGACGATTCCGAGCTGACCGCGGACCAGGGCCAGGCGGAGGCCCTGATGCGGCGCGCGCTGGAGCTCGACGAGAGCTACGACCACGGCGCGCTCCACGACTTCTTCATCTCCTGGGAGGGCCGGGGCGAGTCGGTGGGTGGATCCTTCGCGCGCGCGCGCAGCCATCTCGAGCGCGCGGAGGCGCTGGCGGGCGGACGGCGCGTGTCCGCGTTCGTGAATTTCGCGGAGACGGTGTCGGTGGCGCAGCAGGACCGCCGCGAGTTCGAGCGCCTGCTCCGCGAAGCGCTCGCCGTCGACCCCGACGCCGCGCCCGACATGCGTCTCGCGAACCTGGTGTACCAGAAACGCGCGCGCTGGCTGCTGGGCCGAACGGACGAGCTGTTCATTGAGTAGCGTCCTCGCTTCGGCGGAAAACCGCTGTATTAGGGGGGCCGGAGGTCCGATGGGTTTCATGAAGACGTGGCGTCGAGGGGCGGTACGCGTCGCGGGCGCGGCGCTGGCGGCGATGATCGTTTCCGCGGCCCCGGTGGGCGCGCAGCCGGTGCTCGTGAAGATGGCGACGCTGGTGCCGGACGGCTCCTCCTGGCACCTCATCCTCAAGGAGACGGGCGACAAGTGGCGCACGCTTTCGAACGGCAGCGTCACCGTGCGCCTCTACGCGGGCGGAGTGGCGGGCGACGATCCCGACGTGGTGCGCAAGATGCGGCTGGGCACGCTCAACGCGGGCGTGCTGACCTCGGTCGGGGTGGCGGAGATCGACAAGTCCGTCTACGCCCTCGGCGTCCCCATGATGTACGACTCGTACGAGGAGGTCTATTACGTCCTCGACAAGATGCGCCCGCGCCTGGAATCCAGCCTGGAGTCGAGGGGGTTCGTGGTCCTCAACTGGGCGGACGGCGGCTGGGTGCACTTCTTCGCGCAGAAGCCCGTCGCCGTCCCCGACGACCTCAAGGCCCTCAAGCTCTTCTCCTGGGCCGGAGACGCGACGAGCGTGGACCTCTGGAAGTCGGCCGGGTTCAATCCCGTCCCCCTGCCCGCCACCGAGATCGCCACCGCGCTGCAGACGGGACTGGTCAACGCGCTCGGCTGTCCGCCCC
>DASTLK010000157.1:0-3405 GCA_035715025.1 Vicinamibacteria bacterium | reverse complement strand
GATGTCCATGCGATGCGCGGGCGACCTTGCCCACGCTTTCGCCGCCGTCCGACAGATGCGGGACGCCGGCGTGCCCATCCTCGCCGGCACGGACGCCCCGGCCCCAGGGAGCTGGAACGGCGCGAGCCTGCACCAGGAGCTCGAACTGCTCGTGAAAGCGGGCCTTTCGCCGTCCGAGGCGCTTTCCGCCGCGACGTCCGTGCCCGCGAGGACATTCGGCTTGAAGGACCGCGGCCTGATCGCCCCGGGCCTGAGGGCGGACCTGGTTCTCGTCCACGGCGATCCCACCCGCGACATCACGTCGACGAGGGACATCGTCGCGGTCTGGAAGGCGGGCAAACTTCTTGAACTCCTGCCTCCCCCCGTACGTTCTCCCCCATAGAGTCCGCCATCTAGAAGGGGGTCGTCCATGTCCCAGCTCGTCCGCGACCTACGGTTCGCACTGCGCTCGATGGTGAAGAGCCCCGGGGTCAGCCTCCTCATGATCGGGACCCTGGCCGTGGGGCTGGCCGCCAACGGCGTCATCTTCAACCTCCTGGACGCCATGGTCTTGCGGCCGTTCGATTACCCCAACACGTCGCGCCTCGTCCGCCTCTGGGAGACGGGTCCGGGCATGGACAACATCGACCGCGAGAACGTCTCGCCGGCCAACCTCCTCGACTGGCAGGCCCAGGCGAAGGGCGCGGTGGCGGAGATGATCGCCATCGACGAGTGGGAGACGAGCCTCCGCACCGACGGCGCCTCGGAGCACGTGGAGGCGGCGGTCGTCTCTCCCGGTTTCTTCGAGGCGCTCGGTGTCGCGCCCGCCGCCGGACGCGCCTTCCTCCGCGAGGAGGCGCAGAAAGGCCGGGACCATCGCGTCATCCTCACCGATGCGCTCTGGCGGCGCAGCTTTGGCGGGCAGCCGATGGTCGGCCGGACGGTCACCCTGAACATGGAGCCGTACGAGGTCGTCGGCATCGCGCCGCCGCGATTCCAGTTCCCCAACGGCGTGCAGGCCTGGGTCCCGCTGGTGCTGCCCGCGGCCGCGGAGGCCCGGCGCGACCAGCACGGCCTGACCATCCTGGGCCGTCTGGCCGACGGAGGCACGCTGGCCCAGGCGCGAGCGGAGCTGGCCGTCGTCGCGCATCGCATCGAGAAGGACCACCCGCAGACCAACACCGGCCGTGGCGTCGCCGTCGCCTCCTTCAACCTCGGATTCGGCGATCCGGTGCTGCCCGACATCCTGGCCATCTGGCAGGCGGCGGCCGTCCTCGTGATGCTGATCGCCTGCGTCAACGTCGCGAACCTCATCCTCGCGCGCGGCGCCGAGCGGCAGCGCGAGATGGCGCTTCGCCTGGCCCTGGGCGCCGGCCGCGGCCGCATCGTGCGCCAGCTCCTGACCGAGGGCGTGGTGACGGCCATGGCGGCGGCCGCGCTGTCCATGCCCCTGGTGGCGCTGGGCGCGCGCGCGATCCGCGACAACATGCCGGCGGCGTTGCTGCGCTACCTGCCGGGCTGGGAGCACCTCGGCGCCGACTGGCGCACGCTCGCCTTCAGCGGCGTCCTCGCCGTACTGGCCGCCGCCGTCTTCAGCACGATCCCCGCGCGCCGCGCCTGGGCCGCGTCGCTGAGCGACGTCCTGCACGACGGCGGACGCGGCACCACCGTGGGCGGGGCTCGCCAGCGCGGGCGCAACGCGCTCGTCGTCTTCCAGATGGCGGCGGCGCTCGTGCTGATGGCGACGGCCGGCCTCGCCGTGCGCTCCGCGCGGGGCCTGCTCGTCGGACCCCAGGGGTACGACCCGGACCGGTTGCTGACCTTCGAGGTCCGGCTCACCGGCCACACGTACGACGATCCCGCGCGGCGCCTCACGTTCGTGCGCGACGTCCGCGAACGCCTCGCCCGGCTGCCGGGCGTCACCGACGTGACCACGGCCAACGTGTTGCCCGCGCGCCCGGGGAACAACTGGCAGGGCGTCGAGATCGAGGGCCAGCCGCTGGCCAAGGATGCGGATCCGCCCTCGGTGGACGCGCGCTGGGTCGAGCCCAACTATTTCGCGACCATGCGCCTCCCGGTCGTCCAGGGCCGGGGCATCGAGGAGAGCGACGTCGAGAAGTCGCCGCAGGTCGTGGTCGTCAGCCGGTCGTTCGCGCAGCGCTTCTGGCCCGGCCAGGAGGCCGTCGGACGGCGCTTCCGCACCGTCGACCCCGCGCGCGAAACGCCGTGGCTGACCGTGGTCGGGATCTCGGGAGACGTCGTGCACCAGTGGGTGATGCGGCGCAACTATCCGACGATGTACCGTCCCCTGCGCCAGGACCCGGTCACGCGGCTGGCCTTCGCCATGCGCACCACGGGAGATCCGGATGCGCTCATCCCGGCGGTCGGCCGCGCGCTGAGGGACGTGGATCCCGATCAGCCCGCCGACGACGTCATCAGCATGCGCGGCGCGATCAAGCGCGGCACGATCGGAATCCAATACGTGGCCGGGATCATGTCCGCCTTCGGCGTCCTCGCGCTGGTGCTGGCGCTCAGCGGCGTCTACGGCATCCTGTCGTACCGGGTCAGCCTGCGCACGGTCGAGATCGGCGTGCGCATGGCCCTGGGCGCGACGCGGCGCGACGTGCTGGCGCTCACGCTCGGCCAGGCGGCGCGGCCGTCCGCGATCGGGCTGGCCGCCGGCGCGGCGCTCGCGTTCGGGATGGGCCGCCTGCTGTCGTCGGCCCTCCGGGGCGCCGTCGCCTCGGACCCGGCGCTGGTCGGCATGACGACGCTGGTTCTCGCGCTGGCCGCGCTGGTCGCGGCCTGGATCCCGTCACGGCGCGCGATGGGCATCGAGCCCGCGACCGCGCTGCGCTCGGAATAGCTAGCTTCCCCCACGGGATCGGAGACGTTCGTACCGGAGAAGGACGACCCCGTTCCCGAAGGTCCGAGTCTCGGCGAGGCGCAGGAGGACCTTCTCCTTCGAAAGGGGAAAGAGAGGCTTCCCCTCCCCGATCTGGATCGGGTGGACGAAGATGCGGTACTCGTCGATCAGGTCCTGGCGCATGAAGGCCGCGCCCAGGTTTCCTCCCCCGACCACGAGATCCCCACGGGCCCGGGCCTTGAGCCCTTCGACCTCTTCCCGCACCACCTCCCGCGCGATCGTGGTGTTCCACCCCGCGGAGGTGAGGGTCCTCGAATAGACCACCTTGGGCATCTCCCGCCAGATGGGGGCGAACTCCTTCACGAAAGGAGTGCTCGCGGGGTCGGCGTCGGCGGTCGGCCAGAATCCGGCCATGAGCTCGTAGGTGACCCGTCCGCTCAGGAAGCCCCCCGCGGGCTCGAGCACCTCGAGGACATGGGCGTGGAACTCGTCGTCGAGCATGTGCCAGTCGATCTCCTTGTTGGGCCCCTCGAAGAAGCCGTCAAGGGAAATCGATACGA
>DASTLK010000156.1:0-2350 GCA_035715025.1 Vicinamibacteria bacterium | reverse complement strand
GACGAGGTCGGCCAGCCGCCGCACGGGGCCGGTGATGCGCGCCGCGCCCAGGTAGGCGACGAGGAGGCCCAGCACCATCACCGCCGCGGAGACCATGATCAGGCTGTTGCGGAAACGGCGGAAGGCCGCCATCTCCGCATCCTTGCTGCGCAGGGCCATCAGCGCGCCGACCGTCTCCCCGGTGGCGGTCTTCAGAGGCACTTCGATCCCGACGTGCTGCTCCCCGGCGAGGTCGATCTCGAATTCCTCCGCGCTCCCGGAAGCCAGCTCCGGCCGGCCCAGCGCCGCGCGCAAGGCGGCCTCCTTGGGGCCGAGCGACGAGACCGAGAGCTGCGGCGGCGCGCCCGGCGCCGCCGTGACGAACGCGATCTCGCTGTGCGTGAGCTTCCGGATCTGGGAGGCGAGCGCCTCGTTGATTCCGTAGCCGGCCACGAGGACGCCCTTGAGCTCGCCCCCCGTCACCATGGGCACCGACACCGCGTGATAGAGACGGTCCGACGTGCGCCACACCGTCGCCGATTCCTCGCCCTCCAGCGGCTTCATGACGATGGGCGCCTTCGAGAGGTCCTCGCTCTGCGCCGCCGGCCGGTCCGTGCGCGCGACCACCATGCCCGCCGGGTCGGTCACGATGAAGAAGTCGGCCTTGATCTCCTCGTTGCGCTCCTTGAGCGTGTCGAGGATCGTGGCCGCGTCCTTGGTCTCCACCAGGCTCTTGAAGAAGGGATCGTTGCCGAGCACGCGGATGCCGAGCTTGAGCTTGTTGTAGCGGTCGGCCTGGAACGTCTCCCAGACCTGGCGCGTCTCGCCCAGGCCGCGGGTCACGTTCTCCTCGGCCAGCCGGTTGGCCTGGACGGTGGTGAACACGAGGGAGGAGGCGACGAGGGCCACCACCAGCACGCTCGTGAAGAGGAGGATCTTCTGGGTGAGGCCCAAGGCTAGTACTTCTCGTCCGTGGAATAGTCCTTGCCGAACTTGTTCTTGTGGGGGACGGCCTTGTAGGTCGAGCCGTCCAGGGTGAAGCGGGCCTGGGCGGTGCCGGTGTCGGTCACGCTCACCTCCGTTCCCGCGTCCCCCCCGCGCTCGTGCCAGGCCTTCACCACGTACTTCCCGCCGGGCACGTTCTCGATGGTGAAGGTCCCGTCCGCGGCCGCCTTGGTGAAGAACGGGTTGTCGCGAACGACGACGACCGCGCTCATCTGCGGGTGGATGTTGCAGTAGACCTTCACGATCCCCGGATGCTGGAAGGTGAAGGACCCCACCTTGGGACGCTTGTAGAGCTCCATGTCGAACCGGTTGTCGCCGGAGACCGAGAACGCGTTGTGGAAGATCGGGTCCTCGTTGGGGAACTGCACGGTCCCGCCCACGGGCACCACCACGAGGCGCGGGTTGAAGGCCTTGCCCTTCATGATCATGGTGGCCGTGGTGGGCCTGGGCTTCACACGCGCGCCCTCGACGTAGACGACCACGTCCGAGAGGTCGCTGGCCTTGCGCCCGCCCTTGTCGATCAGCTCGACCTTGCCCGTGATGGTGCCCGCACGGAGGACCGCGGGCAAGGCCAGCATCGGCACGATCAAGGCGGCGCGCGCAGCGGCGTGTCCCAGGCGCATCGAAGCGGCGGGATTGTACCATCGCGCCCGCGGCGGTCCCGGTGGCCGCCCGGACCGAGTGCGGCCTGCCTCGCCTCTATAATCCGCGGCGCCGATGATCCCCCTGGCCGGCCTCATCCTCGCCGCCGCCGCCGCGGGCGGCGCCGTCGCCCCCGTCGATGGAAACGCCGCCCTGCGGCACGCGAGCGCCCTCGCCTCCCTGGGCCCGCACCCCTGGGGCTCGCCGCGCGCCCGCGCGGCCGCCGCCTACGTGGCGGCGCAGCTCCGCAGCACCGGGCTGTCCGAGGTGCGCCAGGAAGACTTCGAGGTCAAGGCCGTGCGTGGCGTGAACGTCGTGGCCGTCCTGAAGGGCGCCGGGCCAGGCATCGTGGTCGTGGGCGCGCACCACGACACCGCGCCCGACGCTCCCGGCGCCTACGACGACGGCGGCGGCGTGGGCGTGATGATCGAGGTCGCCCGCGTCATGGCCCGCCGTCCGCCTCCGCTGCGCACGATCGTGTTCGCCTCCTGGGACGGCGAAGAGGCCTGGTCGACGGGGGTGGGGACCACCACGGGCTCGCGCGCGTACGTGCGCAGCCTGGGCCCGCAGGCACGCGAGGTCGTGGCCGCTATCGTCGTCGAGATGAGCGGGTGGAGCGGGGGGACGCCCGTCCTGCACCCCGTCGCCTACGCGGATCCCCTGCGGCCGGGCCGGCCCGTCATCGCTCCCGGCTGGCTGGTCGCATCCGTCCTCTCCGGCGCAC
>DASTLK010000155.1:0-7235 GCA_035715025.1 Vicinamibacteria bacterium | reverse complement strand
GCCGCGCCGACGGCAAGCCGGTGAGGAGGTCCATCACCTCGGACGGCGTGAGCGCGACTCCGAGCAGGGAGGCCAGGTCCTCCGCGCGCGCGGCGCCTGCGTAGACCGCGCGCTCCGCGGGGAACACCGCCCACAGCCGCTCGCCCCGCGCCACCGCGATCAGGCGCGCGCCCGTGGGCCCGGGCAGCTCGATGCGCAGCGCGTCCGGCCGGCGGAAGGCCAGCAGCACGCGCGTGCGCGCCCGCAGCTCCGGGCCCCGCAGCGAGACGCCGAGGCGCGCGCTGTACGTGGGCACCACGCGCGCCTGCGCGACGACGGCGGCGGGAGGGATGGCGAGCGGGGCCGCGCAGGACATGCCGGCCCCTGCGGCCAGGGCGAGAAGCAGGATGAGCCTGGGACGGCGGGCTCGGCTAGGGTCGCTTGACCTGGGCCGCGTCATTCAGGCTGGCCTGGGCCTCGCGGATCTTCCGCTCGACGGCGGCGTGGTCGAGGTCTTCTCCGTCGTCCTCGGCCTTGAGCGCCTTGCGCCAGTACTCGACCGCCTCGCGCACCGAGCCGCGGCGTCGCAGTACGTCGCCCAGATGATCGAGCACGACGGCGTTGGCGCCGGGCTTGTCGACCGCGCGCCGGAGGAACTGCTCGGCCTTGTCGACGCGATCGAGGCGGTACATCGCCCAGCCCAGGCTGTCGAGGTAGGCGCCGTTCTCGGGATCGAGGGCGATCGCCTTCTCGATGAGCTGGAGCGCTTCGTCGACGCGGACCCCGCGATCCGCGTTCATGTATCCGAGGTAGTTGAGGACGGGCGCGGAGTCGGGCTCCACGGTCAAGGCCTCGCGGAAGACCGCCTCCGCGGCATCGCTCCGCTTGAGCCGCTCCAGCACCGCCCCCAGCTGGAAGAGGGCGCGGAGGTTCTTCGGATCGACCTCGCGGGCATGGCGCAGGGCGCGCTCGGCGTCCGGGAATCGCTTGGCCTTCTGGTAGAAGTCGGCCACCGCCACCAGCACGGAGACGTCGTCGGGTGATTTTTGCCGGAGCTTCTCGATCGCGGCCACGGCGGCATCGACGTCGCCGTGTGTCCGCAGGACGTTCGCCTCCACCGCCGCCAGCTCCGGGTCGTCCGCGAAGCGGGCACGGGCGGCGCGGACCTCGGTCAGCGCCTTGCCCTCGTCCTTGGCCAGGACCAGCGCTTCCACGTATTGCCCGAGGAGGTTCGCATCGGCGTCCCCGCCGGTGGCCACCGCGCGTCCGAAGGCATCCGCGGCGTCCCGGTAGCGCTCGAGCTGCTCGTAGGCGAAGGCGAGGTGGACGAGGAACACGCGGTCGGTGCCCGCGGAGTCCGCCGCCGCCTCGCCCGCGCGCGGCCGCGCCAGCAGCGCTTCCAGCGCGCTGGCCGCGCCCGCGAAGTCGCGGCGTCCCTCCAGGATCGTCACCTTGAGGTACGAGGCCTTGAGGTCCGTGCGGTCCTGGGCCAGGAGCGCGTCCGCGGTCGCCCCCGCCTTGTCGAACTGACGCATGTCGCGCAGCGCACGCGCCTGCAGGTCCAGACCGAAGCGATTCTTGGGGTCGGCGAGGAGGACGGCCTCCGCCTCCTTGAGCGCTTCCGGATTGCGGCGCGCGCGCGCGAGCACCTCCCCGAGAGCGAGGTGCAGCCGGACGCTCTTGGGCTCGAGCTCGAGCGCCTTGCGGTAATTCAGGATGGCCTGGTCGTTCTGCTGGGCACGGGCGTAGGTGTCGGCGAGGGCCTGGTAGGCCCGCGAAGAGGACGGATCGAGCTCGACCGCCTTCTGGAGCGCGGTGGCCGCGCCCTCCGCGTCCCCCTTGGCGAGGTACTGGGAGCCGAGCTGGACGTAGGCCTCGAAGCTGCCGGGGTTGAGGTCGAGGAACCGCCGCCAGGCCGCGATGGCCTTGTCGTGCTCCTGGAGCTGCGGGTAGACGCTGTTCGCGAGGATCAGCAGCGTGGCCGCGTCGGTGGGCGCGAGCTTGAGGGCCTGCTCGTATTCGACCGACGCCTGGCGCAGCGCCTGCTCGTTTCCGTCACCCTGCGCCTGCATGTGGCGGAGCTGGGCGAGGATGAGATGGGTCTCCGCGCTCTCCGGCGCGGCCTTCACCGCCGCTTCGGCTTCCGCGATGGCCTCCGCGGACTTGCCCGTCTGCTGCAGGAGCCGCGCCACGTCCGCGCGGATCTCTCCGGCCTGGGGGTCGAGCCGCTGCGCCTTGCGGTACTCGGCCAGCGCTTCGTCGAGGTCGCCGGACAGCCGCGCCTGTTGCGCGAGGCTGTAATGCAGGTAGGCCGACGCCCGATCGGCGGCGGCGCGATCGGCGGCGGGGGGTCGGGCGACGGCGAGGGCGAGGAGAAGGGTCAGCAGGGCGTGGTCACTCCCGAGAGATTGATTCTCACACGCGCTCAGCGAACGAGTCAAAGACGCCGGGGACGCCGGGACCCAGGCGCCCCGGCGCCCCGGAACGGCCCTAGGCCGCGCGTGAGGCGCGGTACTCGCCCAGGATCCAGTCCTTCACGCGCTTGACCTCGGCGGACAGGCCTTCCGCCGAGCGCAGATAGTCGAAGTACTTGCGCTCCGTACCCGCTCCGAACGCCCGCGACGGGAACGTGACGTAAACGTCGCCGTCGGTGCTGCGCCAGAGCGAGAAACCGACCAGCTTCATCCCGGCCAGGGGATCCTCGTCGAAGAGGACTTCCGCATCGCACACGAGCCGCTCCGGCCCGTTCACCTTCTCCACGAACTGCACCCGCATGACTCCTCCAGAGTGTGACAGGAGGCCGGCGGGAGAGATCCGGCCGTGCGGGGCGGGAAGCGCCGCCCCGGCGCCGTGTGCGGCGGCGCATCGGCGGAGGTGAGCTTAGCCGCGCGCGCGGCCAGGGCAGGTCCGCGGCGGGAGTACTTCTAGCTCGTCCGGTCCAGGCGGCCCAGGATCCCGGCCAGAGGCCGCTCGCCCAGCGAGGTCAGGACGAGGTCCGCCCCCTCCATGGGCAGCGCGCAGGTGACCGCGTTGGGAATGGCCACGCAGCGCATCCCCGCCGCGCGCGCGGCGCGGATGCCGTTGGGCGAGTCCTCGAACACCACGCAGCGCTCGGGGGCCACGCCCAGGCGCGTGGCGGCGAGCAGGAAGAGGTCCGGCGCCGGCTTGACACGCGCGACGTGATCGCGCGAGCAGACGGTGTCGAAGAGGGGGCGGATGCCGTGACGCTCGAGCCAACCTTCCACCCAGGCCGAAGTGCTGCTGGAGGCGACCGCCGTCTTGAGGCCGGAGGCCCGCGCTTCCTGAACGCGCTCGGCCACGCCGGGCAGCAGGGGCAGGGCCTCGCAGCGGACCATGTTGCGGGCCCGCACCTCCTGCCGCAGCGCTTCGTGGTCGAAGTCCTCGCCGGTCAGCTTCGAGAGGTGCGCGCAGGGGTCGTAGGTGCCGAACGTGCCGAGCGCGTGCTGCCAGACGTCGAGGCCCAGGTCGTGTCCGCGCGCGCGGAACGTCGCGCGCCACTCCTCGAAGATGGGGCTCTCCGTGTCGAGGATGAGGCCGTCGAAATCGAGGATGAGGGCACCGAACTTCACGAGCCGTGCGGGGCCGGTCCCCGCCAGACCTCGCGTCGCGCCCCCGACGCGTCCAGGGACGTCGCCACGTCCAGGCCGTCCTTGCGGTCGATGAGCAACAGCGCGCCCTTCGAATAGTCGAACTCGGGCGTCATCCCGACGTCGATGAGGAAGAGACGGCCGTTCTTGGTCTGGATGGTGCCCTTGTCGCGGAAGGCGCCGGGGTCGTGGCCGAAGACGATGTGGGCGGCGGGAAGGGCGGCGAGGTCCTTGGCGTCCGTGTCCCCCTTCCACCACTTGCGCGCTTCCAGGAGCGAGTCGTCCCCGATCAGGAACGGGTTCTTCCAACGCCCGGAATCCACGACCGCGCGGAAGTGGTCGCCGATCTGGGTGAGGCTCATCCCCGACGTGGAGCCGGCGTGCGAGAAGAACCATCCGTTGACGCGGGCGGCGACGGGCAGGCCGAGGAAGAAGCGCCCGTAGGCGTTGCGGCCCTCCGCCACGTCGTGAAGGTCGATGTTGCGCTCCGCGAGCTCGCGATCGAACTCCTCCGCCTTCTTCTTCTTGCCTGGCCGGGCCAGGAACTCGGCTTCGTGGTTGCCGAGCGTCACGATGACGTCCCCGCCCGCCGCGTGCGCCCCGCTCTGGAGGCTCATCATCAGGTCGAGCACCTCGAGGGACTGGGGGCCCTTGTCGATGAGGTCGCCCACGGAGACCAGCGTCCTCTTTCCGCCCGCCCAGGCATAGCCTCCCTTCGCCTTCGGGTCGGCGCGCGCGATCCCACCCACCTGGAGCAGGTGGAGGAGCCGATCGTACGCGCCGTGCACGTCGCCCAGGCCGACGATCTCTTCGTTCGTACTCTTGTCGACGACGGCCGGGAAGCGGTCCCAGTCGCGGGCGGCTCCCTTCGCCGTCCCTCCGGCGCCGGCCTCCGACGCCGCGGGCGACCCCTTGAGGGCCGGGATGGTGATGGTCATTCCGCCCTTGAGCTTGATCTTCTCCGATTGGCCTTCGAGCATCAGCACCGCCCCGATGCCGACGACGAGCACGACGGCCAGGGCGGTCATGGCCTGCAAGCCGAGGAAGAGGTAGGCCAGGGTGCTGAACTTGCGCCGGTTGGCCTCCGCCACTCCGTGCGCCTGCTCGGCCATCTCGTCGACGAGCTGCGCGCGGGTCACTCGCTGCCACGCGCGCTGGTAGTCGTTGAGGTCCCAGCGCAGGACGTCCTCGTAATGGCGGATCCCGATGGGCGGGTTGGTGTCCCCCGCCCGCCGCCCATGGGCGATGGCGGGTTCCGCCTCCTCCGGACGGAGCGTGCCGATGGCGAGCAGGAACGTGGTCAGGACGAGGCCGGCATAGACGACGACGCCCACGACGATGGGCACGCGCTCGCGCGGGGGAATGGCCGCGAAGATCTCGTCGTTCGCAATCAGGACCAGGAGGAGGAGGTTGAGGGGCCCGAGCAGCATCAGGGCGAGGCGAGTCTTGTTGTCGGCCGTCTTCCAGAGCTTGAGCCCCTGGGCCAGGACCTCCTGGGCGGCACGATAGCCGCGCCGCCCGGACAGAGGCACGCGCTGAGCGGCCAGGCGCTTGATCTCCTTGCGCCGCCGGCGTCCGGTGATCCCGACGTCGCTCATCCTGGCTTCGCCCTCGTCTTGAAAAGTACCACGGCCGCCGCGCCTACCGATCGCGCGGAGGGGTGCGATAGACTCGGCCCCATGGCGATCCACCCCGATCTTCTGGAGATCCTGGCCTGTCCGGTGTGCAAGACGCCGGTCGAGGTCGTGAAGGACGGCGCGGGGCTGCGCTGCGGCCAATGCCGGCGGGTCTATCCCGTCCGCGACGACATCCCGATCATGCTGCCCGAGGAAGCGACAGTCGAGGCCTGAGCTGGGCCGCCTGGACCGGGTACAGCTCGGCCTCATGGCCGCCATCGCGGCCACCTGCCCCGTCTCCATCTTCGCCGCGCAGAGCATCGGCCTCAGCCTCGCCGTGCTCGTGTTCCTCGTGCGCCTCGCCCGCGGGCGGACGCGGCTGGAGCGCAGCCCTCTCGACGGGCCGATCCTCGCCTTCTCGGTGTGGACGCTGCTCTCCGCCGCCTTCTCGCCCGATCCGCTGACCTCCCACGACAGCGCCAAGAAGCTCGTCCTGTTCGCCCTCTTCTATCTGTCCGTGGAGGCGCTCACCCCCGAGCGCGACCGCGAGCGGATCCTCGACGCGGCGCTCCTCGGCGGCCTCGCCCTCGCCGCGGGGGTGCTGCTCGAGTACTACTTCCTCGGCTTCGATACGCTCCTCAACCGTCCCCACAGCTTCCTCGGCCACTACATGACGGCCTCCGGCCTCGTCATGGCCGTGCTCGTGATCGCGGCGGCGCGGCTCGCGTTCCATCGCGGCCGCCTGCCCCGTCCCTCCCCGCGCGACCTCCGCGCGCTGGCCGTGCTCGTGGCCGCGCTCGGGGCGATGACGGCGCTGCAATCCCTCGACCTGTTCGCGGTCGAGGCGGAGCGCCTCTTCGTGGCCGGCCTGGCCGCGGCCGGCGCGTGGATGGCTCTCTCGCGCGGTCCCTGGCCGGGCGCGGCGACGGGCACGACCCTCGCCCTGATCGTCGTCCCGGTGGCCTCGTGGGCCGTCGTCATCTCGCGTACCCGCAACGCCTGGCTGGGCACGCTCGTGGGCCTGGGCGTGATCGCGATCCTCCGCGCCCCGAAGCTGCTGTGGGGTCTGGCGGCGGCGGTGGCGGTGGTCCTGGCCGTGCGACCGGCGCCCGTGGTGGGGCGCCTCACCGTGGTGGACGCGAGCAGCGTCGACCGCTACTACATGTGGCAGGCGGGCATCGACATGATCCGCGACAAGCCGGTGTTCGGCCAGGGTCCGGGCCGGATCCTCGCCGTCTATCCGGAGTATCGCTGGCCGCAGGCGCCGAACGCGCTGCAGCCGCACCTGCACGACAACGCCCTGCAGATCGCGGCCGAGCGCGGGCTGCCCTGCCTCGTATGGTGGCTCTGGTTCGTGGCCGCGGCCATGGGCGACGCCTGGCGCGAAGTGCGCCGGGGCGGGGGATGGCCGGCGGTGGCCGCCCTCGCCTTCCTGGCCGCGTTCATGGCCGCCGGACTGTTCGAATACAATTTCGGCGACTCCGAGATCCTCATGTTCACGCTGCTCGTCGCCGCGCTTCCCTACGCTCTCCGGCGGCAGCGCGCGCGGGCGGCGGCCGCGGCATGACCCTCTCCCCGGCGCGCGCGCGCGCCTTGCTGGCGGCGATGCGCGGCGGACGCGTCCTCGTGCTCGGCGACGTGATGCTGGACCAGTTCCTGTGGGGGAAGGTGGGCCGCATCTCGCCGGAGGCGCCCGTCCCCGTCGTGGAGATCACCTCCGAGACCTTCCACCTCGGCGGCGCCGCCAACGTGGCCGGCAACGTGCGCGCCCTCGGCGGCCAGGCGGTGGTGGCGGGCGTGATCGGGGACGACGGCCCGGGGCTGCGCGTGCGCGCGGCGCTCGTGGAGGCGGGGGTCGAAGACGCGTTGAGCGTCGCGGACGAGGGCCGTCCCACGACGGTGAAGACGCGCATCATCGCCCACCACCAGCAGGTGGTCCGCGCGGATCGGGAGGCGGTGGCGCCGGTGGCGGGCGCGCTCGAGCGCGCGCTGCTGCAGCGCGTGCGCGCCGCCCTGCCCTCCTGCGGCGCGG
>DASTLK010000154.1:0-30380 GCA_035715025.1 Vicinamibacteria bacterium | reverse complement strand
CGCGCTCGTCGATGTCGCGCATGGTGAAGGCGCCGATCCCGGACTCGCGGATGTTCTCCTTCTCCGCCGGATCCACGTCGCGCAGGCCCACGACCGCCGCCCGCGCGCCCTCCACCATCGGGCCCTCGTCGCCGGCCAGAGAGACCAGGCTCTTCTCGCCGATGCCGAGGGCGACGGCCAGGGGCATGCCGTGGATGTTCCCGCTGGGCGAGGTCTCGGGCGTGTTCATGTCGCCGTGGGCGTCGAACCAGATGAGGCCGATGCGCTCGTCCTGCTTCCGGAAGTGGCGCGACACGCCGGCGATGGTGCCCATGGCGATCGAATGGTCGCCCCCGAGCACGACCGGCATCGCGCCCTGGCCGAGGGCGCGGTCGACCTCGTCGCGCACCTCCTCGCAGGTGTGGCGGATCTCCTTGAGGTACTTCAGGCGCGGATCGCCGGGATCGTGCGTCTCCTGGATGAAGACGTCGATGTCCCCGCGATCGGAGACCTCGTAGCCGAGCGAGCGCACCCGCGAATGGATCTCCGCGACCCGGAAGGCGGACGGCCCCATGTCGACGCCGCGCCGTCCGGCCCCGAGGTCCAGGGGCACGCCGATGAACCTGATCTTCTTCGCGGGCACGATCTGGCGACGCTAGCACGCGCTCGCGAGGAGGGTCAACGGACGCGCGCGGACGCTGATTTCGGTTAAGGTAGACACGATGGGCACGCCTCCATCGCGCAAGACGGGCCCGGTCGCCGTCCCCACCGCCGAGCCGTCGGTCGACATCGTCCCGATCCTCGTGTCGCGCAAGCTGCTGACGGCCGAGCAAGCGGAGCGGGTGCGGCGGTCGACGCGCATGAACACCGCCCAGACCGCGGAGCAGGCCATCGTGCAGCTCGGCTTCGCGAACGAGGTGCAGATCGCGCAGACGATCGCGGCCCACTCCGGCCTCACCTACGTCAAGATCAACCCGCTCGACCTGGACCTCGACGTCGTCACCAAGGGAATCGCGGGGCCTTTCGCCCGCAAGCACGGCCTGGTGGCCATCAGCAAGACGACGGACAAGATCACCGTCGCCGTCTACGACCCCTTCGCGCCGTTCCCCGCCGAGGACATCAAGCGCGTGACCGGCCTCGACGTCGAGAGGGTCGTGGCCACGCGCAGCGACGTCGAGACGATCAACCGCGGGTTCTACGACCTCAAGGCCAGCCTCACGACGGCGGAGAAGCAGCTCACCGCCGGGCGCATCTCGAACGTCGACCTCGGAAACCAGGAATACCTCTCCGGGGAGTCGAAGGAGCTCGACCCGGCGGCGGCGCCCGTGGTCAAGGCCCTCGACCACATCCTCAGCTACGCCTTCGAGCAGCGCGCGTCCGACATCCACTTCGAGCCCAAGCGCGACCTCACCCTCGTGCGCCTGCGCATCGACGGGATCCTGCACGACGTGCACCTCATCCCCAAGATCGTCTACCAGGCGGTGGTGTCGCGCATCAAGCTCCTCTCGGGGGCCAACCTCGCGGAGAAGCGCCGGCCCCAGGACGGGCGCATCAAGCGCGAGCAGGGAGGGCGCGAGATCGAGCTGCGCGTCTCCACCATGCCCACCGCGTTCGGCGAGAAGGCCGTGCTGCGCATCTTCGATCCGGACATCCTCTTGAAGGGCGTGGACGAGCTGGGCCTGAGCGGCCACGACGTGCCCAAGTTCCACGACTTCCTGGCCCGGCCGACCGGGATCATCCTCGTCACCGGTCCCACCGGCAGCGGCAAGACCACCACCCTGTACTCCGTGCTCAAGCACCTCTCCAAGCCCGAGGTGAACATCATCACCATCGAGGACCCGATCGAGATGGTGTTCGAGGACTTCAACCAGGTCGCGGTGCGGCCGCAGATCGAGGTGACGTTCGCCTCCGCCCTCCGCACCGTGCTCCGGCAGGATCCCGACATCATCATGGTGGGCGAGATCCGGGACACGGAAGTGGCGGAGCAGGCGGTGCAGGCGGCGCTCACCGGCCACCTCGTCCTCTCCACTCTCCACACCAACGACGCGCCGTCCTCGATCACGCGCCTCCTCGACCTCGGCATCCCCCACTTCCTGATCACGTCGACCCTGATCGGCATCCTCGCCCAGCGCCTGGTGCGCGAGATCTGCCCGCATTGCACCGAGGAGTACCTGCCCACTCCGGAAGAGGCCGTGCTCCTCAAGATGGACCCGGAGAAGCTCAAGAGCTATCGCTTCAAGCGCGGACGGGGCTGCCTGCACTGCCGCCAGACCGGCTTCAGCGGCCGCATCGGCGTGTTCGAGGTCCTGCCCATGTCCGAGAAGCTGCGGCGGCTGGTCTCGCACCAGGCCTCGTCGCTCGACATCTACAAGACGGCGCGCGAGGAAGGCATGCGCACCCTGCGCGAAGCGGCCATCGAGAAGGTCTTCCGAGGCATCACCACCACGACGGAGATGGCGCGGGTCACCGGCAAGTAGGGCGCGCCGCGTGCGCCGCGCGGCCGGTGGCGCGGCGCCCGGCCAGGCAGTAGACTCCCCGCACTTCGAGCCCGCCATGAGCCGTCCCGACCCCGGCCGTTCGGACGCGATGAGCCCCGACGCCGAGAGCCTGCGCGGGAAGGTCGTGCTGGTGACTGGCAGCGGGCACGGCCTCGGGGCCGCCCTGGCCCGCACCGTCGCCGGTAGCCGGGCGCGGGTGGTGATCAACTGCCGCGGGGACCGCAAGCGCGCGGAGGCGCTCGGCCAGGAGATCCAGCGCGGCGGCGGCGAAGCCCTGGTGTGCCGCGCCGACGTCAGCGTCTATCGCGAGGCGGGCGATCTGGTCGACGAGACCATGAAGGCCTTCGGACGCCTCGACGTCCTCGTCAACACCGTGGGCGCGTTCGCCTGGAAGCCGGTCGCGGAGGTCGATCCCAGCGACTGGCGCGGGATCATGGCTTCGAACCTCGACTCCGTCTACAACATGTCGCGCCTGGCCCTCCCGCACATGCGCCGCAACAACTGGGGCCGCATCATCAACGTCGGCGCGGTGGGGGCGGAGCGCACGGAAGGCCTGCCCAACGTGGCCGCGTTCTCGGCGGCGAAGGCGGGCGTGATCGCCTTCTCGAAGGCGCTCGCCCTCGAGGAGGCCCGCTGCGGCGTCACCGTGAACGTGGTCTGCCCGGGAGTGCTGACGGACGGAGACGACGCGGACACCGAGGTGGTCCTGGCCGCGGCCGCTCGGCTCGGAGAGCGCGCGCCCATGGGTCGTCCCGGCTCGCTGGAGGACGTGGTGCGCGCGATCCTCTTCTTCGCGTCGCCCGCCGCCGACTACCTGACCGGGCAGGTCCTCGCCGTCGCCGGCGGCTGGCGCCTGTAGGCGCAGGTCGCCCGAGAAAACCTCAACCAGTACATTCGATCGGACCTGCGAAGGCACCGCCGCTGCTTAGAATTCGTGCGCCCAAGCGCTTCATGGCGCGAGATCGAGTGTCGCGGGTCAGGAGGTCCCTCATGTCGCAGTCTTCGCTTCGCCGGTTGTCGGCCGTCTTCGCCCTCGGGTTGCTTGCCGCGGGCTGCGGGAAAGGCACCCCC
Organism: Vicinamibacteria bacterium; assembly: GCA_035715025.1. Classification (GTDB taxonomy): domain Bacteria; phylum Acidobacteriota; class Vicinamibacteria; order Fen-336; family Fen-336; genus AA29. The sequence goes on along the minus strand of DASTLK010000154.1, from coordinate 26,832 downwards.
GCCGAGCCCACGCCGAGTCCCAGCCCGTCGCCGGCTGCGGCCGCCACGCCGACACCCGTTCCCTCTCCCACGCCCGTCAACGCCCGCGTGGCTTGCGGCGTCGGGGCCGGATCCGGCGACGGCCTCGAAAGCAGCTGCCCCCGATCGGGAGAGAACTTCCTGACCCAGGTGAACTCCGCCATCAACCGGGTCGTCAGCAAGAGTCCCCAGCTCTTCGATCTCGACAACGCGCGCGGGGACGGCGGCTACTACGTCAAGAACGTGAACCAGTACTTCAACCAGGTGGTCCAGGAGCTGGGCAACGTCGGCCTGTGCGCCGTCGTGGACGGCGGCGGGGAGATCGCGGTCAAGACCAACAACAAATTCAGCGACCAGTACCACATCCTGATCTCGTCCGGCCATATCCGGCGTGGCGAGACGAGTTACCGGGCCACCTGTACGCCCGCGTGGTTCTAGTTACACACTGACAGCCGCCACCCGCGTCGCACGAAACGCACTATGTTGCGCGGGTGGCGGCGGCACTGAGGTCGACGTGCCAATCGTGCTCTGTCCGCATCTTCGCCGCGAGATGTCTGATGAGGGAGAGGTGGGCTAATCGATACTGAGATGACTTGGCAGGCGATTATTCTCCTTCCACGTCCGAATCTCTTGCCTCGTGTACTCATACCCGAGCCTGCAACCGGCTCGCCGTTGCGCAGAGAACGCTGATCGCCGACCGGAGCGCCTCCGGATCCTCGAAATTCCTGCCTCGGATCAGCCTCACGCCATGGTCGTCGATGGTCACGTGCCCTGGCAGTTCCATCGCCCGCAGCACCTGGTCTTGAAGCGCCGCATCCGCGAACAGCTTGCGGGCGGCTTCGGGAGAGTGCGCCTTGATCGCAAGCTTCTGCTCCAGGGCTCCACTGAGGCCCGAGACTTCCGTGCGGTCGACCGACCTTTCGAGCAGACTGCCCGCGAATTTCTCGACCAGGCCGGTGGCGAGCTTGTCCAACAGACCCGGAGCGCTCGAGCCCTGCCGGCGCTGTACCGACAGGCCCAGGCCCAAGGCCGGCTCGAACATGGCGTTGAGCATCGTGTACTGCAGCTGCTTGTCATCGGAGCCGACCTCGCGTTCCTTCATCTGATGCACCCGGATCGGCACGCCATCGATCTTCCCCTCGAGTCTCCAGTTGCTGAACAATCCAAGCACCCATGCCAAACCGGATGGTTCCCGGTTCGGCATCTGGGCGTCCTGCTTGTGGAGGAGGGCAAGCCACTCGTCGCCACCGGTCGAGAAGGTGATCCCCATCTCCTTCGCCAGCTCCTGTATTCTCCCGAAGGTCTTCCATCTCGAACGGACGAACCACGCCAGTGCCAGAACGGCGACGATCGGGATGACCCAAGACGGGTCGAGAAACTTCAACGTCGCTTCCAATCCCTCAGGCATCTCAGGGGCGCGGGTTGAAATCGCTCATGTCGTTCATCGCCATCTCCCCTGCCCGTCAACCCGGGCGATCTTCTCTTCGTCGCTGAACACGGTCGCGGTGAACGCGAGCAACTCGCAGTCGGGCCTCCTCCACGTCTCCGGCGGCAGGCCGGCCTTCCGGCAGGTCTCGTCGAGGAACCGCTCGCGGTCCCAGCCGCGCTCGGCCGCGACCTGCGGGAGCAGGAGGCCGCTGCGCCCGTCGCAGCGGATGACCAGGCCATGGACTCCGACCTCGACCACGTCCGGTTCGATCGGGCGCAGGTCGCCAAGCACGGAGACGTGCAGGCTGAGGCCGGGCAGCTCGGACGACGCGACGGGATCGAAGCGGCGGTCGTAGACGGCCGCGGCCACGGCCGCACGCGCGACGGCCTGGTCGAGGCGATACAGGGGCTCCGGCACGCCGACGCATCCGCGGAGCTCGCCGTCTCCGCGGCGGGTCAGGGTGACGAACGCGCCGCAGCGGCGCTCGAGCTCGAGGCGCAGCTCTCCGAGCTCGTCTTCCGGGCGGAGCTCGCCGCTGAGCTGGTCCTCGATGGCGCGTCGCGCCATGGCGAGCAGATGCCGGCGCGCGCCCGCGGAGAGACCATCGGAGCTCATCTCTTCACGGCGCGCTCATTGCGGCGGCCAGGTACCCCACCACGCGGCGCTTGTCGCCGTCGCCCGCATCGCCGCTGTCTGCGTAGCGCAGGATGGTGACGACCGTGGCGCCCCGCGCGCGCGCCGCCTTCAGCACCGCCACCATCGGACCCCCTCCGCAGGCGTGGCCGTGATGGGACTCCAGGCGGTCCATCAACCCCTCCGGATCGAACCGCGCCACGTCGCCCACGACCTTCGCGTCGAGCTCGTTCGCGACCGTCGCCGGATGATAGTGGCTGAGGTCGCTCGAGGCCACCAGCAGGGCGTCACGCTCGTGGAGCGCGCGGCCGAGGGCACGAGCCAGCGCCTCCACTTCCGCCCGGTCCTGGCTGCCCATCAAGACCGGAACGATCCGCAGCCCCGGCACGAGGTGCTGCAGGAACGGGAGCTGCATCTCGAGGGAATGCTCGTCGCGATGAGGTGAGGGCTCGTCGAGCATGACGTCGTCCGCCGCGAGCAGCGCCTCGGCCAGGGCCTCGTCGATCGGGATCTCGCCCAGGGGCGTGCCAAAGGCCCCGCGCGCGTAGACGCTCACGCCGTCGAAGTGCACGCGGTGCGACGGACCCACGATCACGACCGTGAGGTCCCGGCGCCCGCGCAGCCGCGCATAGGCGTGGGCGGCCACTGGCCCCGAGTAGCGCAGCCCGGCGTGCGGGCTGATCAGCGCGACGAGGCGCCCGGGAACCTCGACGGAAGCCACACCCGCGAGATAACCCTCGACCTCGGACACGAGAGAGACGCGATCCCCGGGATACCACGTTCCCGCAACCGCGGGCTTGCGAATCGCCGCCATCAGCCGACCGCAGAGCGCGACGGCGCTGCGTAGCAGCGGCGTCGCGCGAGGGGGGTTTCAGGGGGGGTCGCGCAGCGCCGAGCGTGATGACGCGCAAGTGCCCCCCCTGACTTAATACTTCACCTATAAACCCTGTAATCCAGGTCCGGAAAGATGTTGTCCCGCGACTCGAAGTCACTCACGATCGGCTCCTCGAGCACGACCTCCTGCAAGAGCGCGCGGTACAGGTAGGTGAATCGGGCCACGTGATCGCGGGTGCGCTTCTTCGCGTACTCGACCGTCGTCCCCGTCTTCATGATGAAGGCCCAGTCCGAGGCCTGCGCGAGCAGCAGCTCGCGGGCGGCCTGGCTGAGCGCGCGGCGCTCCAGGTCGTTCGGGCTCTCGAACTTGCGTGCCAGCTCGATCATCCGCTCCGCCGCCATCTCGAGGTGCGGGTAGATCCAGTCGTTGCTGGGATTGAGCCAGACCTCCGCGAAACCCTTGGCGCCCCACGTGCACATGGGCGGCTGCACGACGTCGCAGTCGGGATACATCTCCAGGAACTGCGGCGGCGTGATCGGCTTGACCACCTCCTGGTCGAAATGCATCTTGCGGAAGAGGTAGTCCAGGAACATGGGCCCCTCGAACCACCAGTGCCCGAACAGCTCCGCGTCGTAGGGGCTCACCACGATCGGCGGCTGGTCCATGTGGGCGGCGGCGGCGCGGACCTGGCTGATCCGTCCCTCGAGGAAATGGCCGGCGTGCTGGGCCGCCTTGCCGCGCGCCCAGTCCGGCACGTACGGCTGCTTGTCGCCGAGCGAGACCTTGCCGGTGACGCGGTAGTACTTGATGCCGACGTTCTTGCGGAGGCCGTCGGACAGGACGTCGCCGAGGTACGCGACGGGCAGCTCCCAGCCGACGTCCTTGTAGAACTCGCGGTAGTCGTAGTCCCCGGGGTAGCCCGACTCCGCGCTCCAGACCTGGCGTGAGGACTCCATGTCGCGACCGAAGAACACCACCCCGCCCGGCGAGAGGATCGGCGCGGTCACGCCGTAGCGCGGGCGTGGATGCGCGTCGGTGATGCCGTGGGACTCCAGGAAGGCGAACTTGATGCCCGCCTCCGATACGAAGCGCTCCTGTCCCGGCATGTAGCCGCACTCGGGCAGCCAGATGCCCTGCGGCGAACGCTCGAAGTGCGTGCGGTAGTGCTGGGCGGCCACCTGCACCTGCGCGCGGATGGCCTGGGGCACGGTGTCCATGAGCGGGAAGAAGCCGTGGGTGGCGCCGCAGGTGATGATCTCGAGCTTGCCCGCGTCGCGATGCTTCCGGAACGCGCGGAGGATGTCCGAGGAGTACCGGTCGGCGAACACCCCGCGCACGCGCTGGAACTCGTGGACGTAGAACTTCGCGACGTCGTGGAAGCGGTGGTCTTCGCGCGCGGTGCGGTCGACTTCCTTCTCGGCCAGGGTGACCAGCCGCTCGAGGTACCGGTGATAGCGCTCGATGAGGAGGCTGTCCGTCATCATCGAGACCAGGGGCGGCGAGAGGGTCATGGTGAGGCGATAGTCCACGCCGTCGCCGAGCAGCCCGTCGAGCACGTCGATGAGCGGCACGTACGTCTCCGTGAGCGCCTCGAAGAACCAGTCCTCCTCGAGGAACTCCGGGTACTCGGGATGGCGGACGTACGGCAGGTGGGCGTGCAGAACGGGGCACCAGTAGCCCACGGGCATGATGGAACCTCGCGAACCCTCTATCGGCCCAGTTTACCGGCGGACGGCGGGCGGAAGGCGTCGCTGGCCCCACCGCGGCGCCTGCGGCTCCCGATCGGCGCGTCTGCGTCGAAGGGCTCCGTGCTCCACGGCCCCGGGTTCTTCTCGACGTCCGCGCCCAGGGCGGCCCGCACCTCGGCCAGGGGCGCGGTGTAGGGCAGGCGACGGTGGGCGGCATCGGGCGAAGGGCCGGTGCGCGGAGTCGAGACGAGGTTGCTCTCGGCCAGCGTCCGGAACTGGCCGGAGGGCAGCGTCCAGCCCAGCAGCGCGCGATAGGAGCGCGACGCCTTGTCCGCGTGAACGTACCAGGCGCGCGCGCCGTAGGGGAGCAGGATGATCGACGTCCCGCCGTGCCCGGGGTCCGTGATGCGCAGGGTCAGCCGTGTGAGGGCCAGACCCCGCTCGCCCAGCTCGCGCCGCAGCGTGCTCACCGATTGCGGGCTCACGTCCCAGTAGGCGAAGAGCCACTCCGGGTCCTTGACGAGCAGCCGCACGCGGTCCATCCCGTAGCTCTCGGGGAAGAGGAACCGCTCGTCCTCGAACACCCGCTTCGCGGTCGAGGGTTGCAGGTACTTTGCGGATTCGATCTGCTCTTCTTCGGTGAGGGAGCCGGACGTGACGGGCGCCTCCGCCGGATTGGGATCGACATCCTTCTTCTTTTTCGCAGCCGTCCGCGGCGGCGTGCGGCGCCCCTCCGCCGTCTCCGTCCGCCGATCCCCCATGCGCCGCTTCACCGAGGACTTCGGCCCGCGCGGCGTCACGCGCGTTTTCGTCCCCGTGGTTCGCGGCCGCGGCGCCGACAGTGTCCTTGTGCGGGGCATCAGTCGAAGTATACCCAATCGTCGAGAGCCGCGCGGAAGAATGACGGGGACGGGCTCGGCGAGACGGCCTACGGCTCGGGCCGCCGCGGCCCGGGCGGCCGCGATTGCCCCTGATTGCGACGCTGCGCGCGGATCTGGGTCATGAGCTCGCGGATCTTGTGCTCGACCTCCACCTCCAGGACGCGGAACTTCGCCTGCTGGACCGGGCTGAGGACGGCATCGATCGCGTCCCGGTCCTTGCGCAGGAGGCCGGGCTCCTCTGCCTCCGCGGCCTTGACCTCGCGCAGGAGGTCCGTGACCTTCGCTTCCGTCGCCCCGCCGGAGGCGAGCAGGCGCCGCAGCTCCATGAGCGGCTGCTGCCGGCGCTGGAGCGCGCTGCGACGGTCGGTCTGCAGCCGCTTGACGAGCGGGAGGAGCTTCACGAACTGGTCGTCGGTGAGATCGAGGCTCTCCTGGAGATTGCTCACGATGTAGGCATCGATCATCTTGAACGCTTCGTCCCGCGGCACGCGGCGCTCCCCCGCTCGCTCGCCTTCGGCCGGGCCCGGCCCCTGCGCGCCGGCGCCGGCCAGGCTGACGGCCAGCACGCAGGCGTACACGCCCGTCATCACAGGGTGCTCCCCTGCGGGAGTTGCGCGCGGAGCGCGTCCGCGAGCGCGCGGCTCTCGTCGTCCGTCAGGCCCACCACGCACTCCGAGACGTCGGAGCAGAGCGCCGCGGGCGTCGCCGCCGCCACCGTCGGCGCGACCTGCTCGAGGATGGGCAGCGACGGGTCCTCGTCCGCCGGCGGCAGGGCCGACCACGCGGGCAGAGGCGCGACTTGTGTCGCGGCCGGCGCAACCGGGACGGCCGCGGGTCGGACCGTGAGCACCGCGATCATGGCGGCCCCCGCCACCGCGGCCGCCACCCACAACGGCCGTCGGGATCGCGCCGCCGGCGCCTCCACGAGGGCGCGGGCCACGCGCCGACGGAAGACCTCCCAGTAGGACGGGACGGGTTCGGGCACCGCCGCCTGCGCGGTCCAGTCGAGGGCGATCCGCGCGTCTTCGACCCGCGCACGGCAGCGTTCGCACGTGGCCACGTGATCCCGCACGCGGTCTCCGGCCGCGCCTTCGAGCACGTCCATCAGCGCGGCATCCGACACATGCGTCCACATCTTCATCAATCTCCCGTCTTCTTCGCGTCTGGCGCGGGGCGCTTGCCGGGCCCCGTGTCCGCCATCGCCTTGCGGAGGTTGCCGAGCGCGTGGAACAGGTTCGCTTTCACCGTGCCCACGGTCGATCCCAGGATCTGTGCCACCTCCTCGTGGGTCAGGTCGTTGTAGATCTTCAGGATCAGCGTCGCCCGCTGCTTCTCGGGCAGCCGGCTCACGGCCTCGCGCACCTGCTGCGAGAGCTCGTCGTCTTCCATCCGATCGTCCACCCGGCGCCCCGCGTCCGCCACGTCGTCCTTGAGCTCCTCGCTCGCCGCTTTGCGCGCCGCGCGGAAGTTCAGGCAGGTGTTCACGGCGATACGGTAGAGCCAGGTCGAGAACGCGCTGTCGCCACGGAAGCGGCCGATGGCGCGGTACGCCTTGAGGAAGACGTCCTGGGCCAGGTCGCTCGCGTCGTGATGGTTGTTCACGTAGCGATAGCAGAGCCGGTACACGTCGCGCTGATACCGCTCGACGAGCGGGTCGAAGGCCTCCCGTTCCCCACGCTGGCAGGCTTCGATGGCGGCGCGGTCCTCCTCGCGGGGCCGGAAGCGGCTTACGCGGGCGGGCTCGTCGTTGGCCAAGATGAGGAAGGGAGCGGCGATAGAAGTCACTGTCGCACCGGCCTTCCCGGCCTGTCAATGTTCATGGCGGTCCGGGCCCTCCTCGCTCGTGGGATTAGACCGTTTTCCGCGGAAAAGGTTGAGGTCCGCTCGAGCCGTATCTCCTTGATGATGAAGGGACCTCCGGATTGAAGGCGCAGGGTGGTCGCCTCCCCGGTGGCGACCGTGAAACCGCCGGTGAGCCCGTCGGGCGCGAGAACGAGGGGTTGCGCACGGACGGGTCCGGCGTCCGGGCCCGACACCAGGACGGGGGGCGGCAGGGCCGAGGGAACGGCTTCGCCCTCGATCGCGATCGCGTACACGCCCGGCGGGAGCGGGAGGCGGCCTCCAATCACGGCTCCCTCCGGTACGCGATGGGGCTCGTACGCGGGACCCCATCCGAGCGCGTCGGTCGTCCACGCGGCGGGTGCCCGTGAGACGAGCCGCCATCCGGGGACGGCAAGGGCCGGCCCTCCGACGACACGGACGGCATCCCGTCCTTCGGTGTGCGCGGTGGAGAGTCGCGACGCCACGCCGGCCGCGACGACGAGACCGAGACCCGCCGCCGCGAGGCCGGCGGGCGTGGCGACGCGGCCACTTCTCCCCAGCGTGACGGCGCCCGCGATGGCGATCAACCACACGAGAGTCAGCCGTGCGCGGCCCTTCTGCGACTCGTCGAGGACGTATCCAGGGAGGAGCCGTGTCCACTCCTCTGCTCCCGAGGCCGCGCGCCAGAGGGGTGCGGTGCCGTCCCGATCGCGGTGGACGAGCGCGCGGTCCCAGGTGCCGATCGCACCGGTCCAGAGGCTCCACGCCACCAGCAGCGCCGCCCCCGCCCGCAGGGAGCAGCGGAGGCGCGCCGCCAGGGCCAGGGCCAGGGCGGGGATGACGGGTACGAGGAAACGCGCGGGTGGGTTGAATCCCCCGCGCCACATGGGCCACGCGCCCGCGACCAGGAGGACGGACAGGACGAGGAGGAGCGCGACGACGGCCAGGCGGCGCGACTGGCGCCAGAGAAGGATGAGGCCCGGCACGGCGAGGGCGAACACGGGCGCGTACGCAAGGAGGCCGAACTCCTGATCGAAGAGGAGTCCGGGCAGGCCCGTGGGAAGGCCGGCCAGCGCCAGCTCGGGGCGGCGGCCGTACACGCGACGAGGGTCGAAGAAGCCGTAGAGGTGGAAATGGAACAGCGCCAGCGCGACGGCGGAGACGATCGACGGGCCTGCCCACGCGAGCGCGACACGCGCGGCCGGCCGCGCGGCCAGCGCGAACGCGAGCAGGGCGAGGGTCAGGATCGTGTAGCGCACGTTGAGCCAGGGCAGGAAGGCGAGGCCCGCACCCACCCCGAGCGCGGCGGGCAAGGAAGTCGGCGCTTTTCCATGGCGCAAGGCCAGCGCCACCACGAGCGCGGCGGGGATCTCCGTGAAGATCAGTCCCGCGTAATGCACGAGGGGCGGGCTCAGGGCCACGATCCAGGCGACGCCGTCCGCGCCCTCCCCGATCCATGCGCGCAGCAGCGCGCGCAGCTCCCAGGCGAGCCACACGCCGAGCAGGGCCATCAGGAACGACGCGCCCGCGTACGACGCGACCGCGTAGGCGGGCAGGACGATCAGGGAAAGGCCCACCGCGTGGAGCGAGTAGATCTCACCGCCCTTCCCGCGCACACGGTAATGCGGAGCGAGGGGCGCGGGATGGAAATCGCGATACCGCCCTTCCGCGTAGTCGCGCTCGAGCGAGAGGTCGTGATCGCGGATGAGGCTGTCCGCCACCATGAGGTAATGGGGCTCGTCGCCCTGGGGTCCGACCTGGGCCTGCACCCGCGCCGCCGCCAGCCCGTAAACGAGAGCGATGACGGGCAGGAAGGCGGCGCCTGCCCATCGGGGCGGCGCCTCGGCCAGCATCAGGACCGCTCCCGCGAGCACCAGGACGGCAATCGGCGGACCGGCCAGGGCCGCCACGCCTGGCAGGCGCGCCCCGCCCATCACCAGCAGGAGCACGGGCGCCACGGGCCAGAGCCACCGGCCCCCACCGGGCCCGACGATGAGGGCGAGCCCGGTCAGGGCCACGAGGGCGGCAAGCGCAAGAGGCAGCGACGGACGGCCCAGCAGCCACCCGTCCGGCCAGGAAGCGGCGCCCCCGGCCGCGACGGCCAGCGCGACCGCGCCCGTGGCCCATCCCGCGATGACGGCGGCGCGCGCACGCATGAGGGCCGATTCTATGGCGGGGCCCGGCCACAGTTGATTTCGACTCCCGGAAGCCCGATAGTGATTTGGGAGGCTGTCATGAACCGCATCGCGGTCATCTCGCTGCTGGCTCTCTCGCCGTCCCTCGCCCACGCCGATTCGGTCTTCTTGAAGGGCGGCGGCCAGATCAACGGCGAAGTGGTCGAGCAGCGCGCGGACGCCGTGGTCGTGGAGGTCGGCCCCGGCCGCATCACGCTGCCCATGCGCAGCGTGGCCCGCGTCGTCTCCAACAGGACCGACCTCGGCCTCTACCACACCCGCGCGGCGGCCCTGGCCGCGCGCGACGTGGCGGGATGGCTCAGCCTGGCCGCCTGGGCGCACAGCCGCGAGCTCGCCACCCAGGCCCGCGAAGCGTACGAGCGCGTCCTGGCCGTGGACCCGCTCAACGCCGACGCGCACCTCGCTCTCGGCCACGTGCGCATGGGCGACCGCTGGCTCAGCGCCGCGGACGCAAATCGCGCGCGCGGCCTCGTCGAGTTCGAAGGGACCTGGATGAGCCCGGACGAGCGGCAGATGCGCGTCGCGGAGCAGGCGGCCATGGCCCAGGAACGTCAGGCCATCCGTGAGGCCGACGCACGGGCTCGTGAGGCCGAAGCGCGAGCGCGAGAGGCGGCCGCGCGCGCGGATGCCGCGGAGGCGGATGCCCGCCAGGCGCGAACGGCGCAGGCGGGCGAGGGCGGGATCCCCTACCCCTGGGTGTTCGGCCCAAGCTATGGCACGGGTATCCCGGGTCCATTCAATCCGTTCCCGGTCGTCGTCACTCCCCATCCGCGGTCCGGCCTGGGCCAGGGCCACCGTCCGCCATCGACCCGCTCGACCGAGGCTCCGCTCCGTGTGCGGCCGGAGCCTCCGCCTGCACCGCCAACCCGTCCCCGGTCCGACGGGGGGGTTGGCCCGCCCCGCTGAAATTGCCGTTGACTTTCGCCTGATTTTCGCCTACCTTCCTCGTCCGAAGGGGGCGGCATGCACCTGACCCGGCGCCAGAAGGAGATCCTCGACTACCTGGGTGGCTACATCGGCGAGCACGGCTATGCGCCCACGATCGAGGAGATCGGCCATCACTTCGGCCTGAGCTCTCTGGCCACCGTCCACAAGCACCTGACGAACCTGCAGGAGAAGGGGCTCGTCAAGCGCGCCTGGAATCGCAGCCGCGCGCTCGAGCTCGTCCCCTCGGAGGTGACGGTCCGCGCGGTCGAGGTACCGCTGCTCGGGCGCGTCGCGGCGGGGACGCCGATCGAAGCGATCGAATCCACGGAGACGATCTTCGTCCCCGAGGACATGCTCGGTCGCGGGAAGACGTACGTCCTCCAGGTCAAGGGCGACTCGATGATCGAAGAGCAGATCCGCGACGGCGACTACGTCATCGTCGAGGACCGCCAGAGCGCGCGCGACGGCGAGATGGTGATCGCGCTGCTCGGCGGCGAGAACGCCACCCTCAAGAAGTTCTACCGCGAGAGCGGCGGCACCATCCGCCTGCAGCCCGCCAACAGCACGATGAAGCCGATCTACGTGGACGAAGAGGACGTGCGCGTGCGGGGCGTCGTCATCGGCGTACTGCGCAAGTACTGAGCAGGGCGTAGACTGGCGTCGTGAACGACGAAAAGAAGGCGGTCAACTTCACCATCGTGCCCGACGAGGACCACACGACGCCGCGCGTGTACAGCAACTTCTGCTCGATCCAGAACTCGCCCTTCGATTTCACGCTCACGTTCTGCGAGATGCTCCCGATCGGCGAGCGTGAGATCCAGGAGGCGCAGTCGACCCATCTGGTGCGGGCGCCCGTCCGGGCGCGCATGGTCGTCCCCGTGCAGATGATCCCGGGACTGATCGCGGCCCTGCAGGAGAACTTCCGGCTCTACCAGGAGTCGTTCGGACCGCCCAAGGGCCCCACGCACTGATCGGCACGGTGGACCTCCGAAGGCGTCACCGGCGCCTACACTGAAGATGTGAAGTCGAGAGAGCGGACGCGCCGGATCCTCCACGTCGACCTCGACCCGTTCCTGGTCTCGGTCGAGCGGAGCCTCGACGCGACGCTGCGAGGGCGCCCCGTGATCGTGGGGGCCCTCCCCGACGGCTCCGGTGTGGTGGCGGCGGCCTCGGCGGAAGCGCGTGCCCTCGGCGTGCGCGCCGGACAAGCCATCGCCGCCGCGCGACGGGCCTGCCCCGACGGCGTGTTCCGCCCCGGCGACCTCGAGACGTACGCGCGCTACAGCGAAGACGTGACGGCGATCCTGCAGGCGGCCAGCCGGCGCGTCGAGCGTCCCTCCGCCGACGAGGCCTATGTCGATCTCACGCCCGAAGGATCCGAAGGCCCGTCGCCCGTGGGCGCGGCGGAGGCGATCAAGGACGAAATCCAGCGGCGCCTCGGCCTCGATGCGTCGTTGGGTCTGGCCTCCTCGCGGGTTGCGGCGCGCGTGGCCTCGTCCTGGGCGCGGCCCCGCGGCCTGCTGATCGTCCTTCCCGGTTACGAGTCCTCGTTCCTCGCGCGCCAGCCCATCCGGTTCCTGCCGGACCTGCCCCCTCACTTGGAGGCCGCCCTCGAGAAGGCGGGACTGACGACCCTGGGAGACATCGCCGCGGCCGAGCCGTCCGCGCTCGAGGCGCTGGTCGGCACAGCGGCGGCCCAGCGGCTGCAGCAGGCCTCGCGTGGAGAGGCCGAAGAGCCGGTCGCGCTCACCGCGCCTCCCGCCGCGATCCAGGAAGAGGCCGTCCTGCGCGACCGTCGCACCGATCGCGCAGGCCTGGAGGCCATCCTGGACGGCCTCGCGACCCGTGCGTGCCGCCGGCTGCGTCCGTTCGGTCTCGGGGCCGGCGCCGTCACCGTCGAGGTCCGGCGTCCGGACGGCCCCGTGCGCCGTACGGAAGCGCTGGAGCCCGACATTCGGGACGAGGAGACGGCCCGAGCGGTGGTCGGCGGCCTGGCCGCCGCCATCCTGGACCCCGTCGCCGGTGTGCGCGCCGTGGTCGTGCGCCTGTCCCGCCTGCAGCGTCCGCGTTCGCAGTCGAGGCTGTTCCCGCTCCCGCCCAGCCTCGCCCGCCCGGGCTGAGGGCGCGCGGGCTAGAATCGGCGAATCCCATGGCGTCCGCACGGTCGCGCGTCTCGCGTCGTCCGGCTCCGGCCGCGGTGCCGGCGGCGCGCCGCGCACCCTCGCGCCGCGCCCTCCTCGCCGAGCGGGCCAACAAGATCCTGGACATCCTGGAGCAGGCGCATCCAGAGGCGACCTGTGCCCTTCACTATCGCAACCCGTTCGAGCTCGTGAGCGCCACCATCCTTTCCGCGCAGTGCACGGACGAGCGCGTCAACCAGGTCACGCCGGCTCTGTTCGCGCGCTACCCCACCGCGCAGGCGCTGGCCGCCGCCCGCCCCGAGGACGTGGAGGAGATCATCCGCCCCACCGGGTTCTACCGCGCCAAGACGAAGAGCCTTCTCGGCTGCGCCCGCGCGCTCACCGCCGACCACGGCGGAGAGGTGCCGCGCTCGATGGACGCGATGGTCGAACTGCCGGGCGTGGGGCGCAAGACGGCGAGTGTCGTGCTCGGCCACGTCTACGACATCGCGGAAGGCATCGCGGTGGACACGCACGTGCTGCGCGTCTCGAACCGGCTCGGTGTCGCGCGCGGAGACGATCCCATCGAGGTCGAGCGTCAGCTCATGGCGATCCTGCCGCGCGAGCGGTGGACGCGCACGACGGACCTGCTCATCTTCCACGGCCGCAAGATCTGCATCGCGCGGCGGCCGCTCTGCGGCCAGTGTCCCGTGTTCGCCCTGTGCCGCTGGCCGCAGCGGCAGGCCTTCGCGATGGGCAAGCCTCCGCGGGCCAAGGGCGCCCCGCGGAGCGCGGCCCGTCGCCGTGCCCGCCGCCCTCCGGCACGATGATGCCGTCCCCGGTCCTCGCCGCCGCCATCCAGATGAACTCGACGGCGGAGGTCGAGCGGAACCTCGACACGGCGGAGCGTCTGGTCTCCGCCGCCGCCCAGCGTGGCGCCCAGCTCGTGGGCCTGCCCGAGAACTTCGCGTTCCTGCGCTCGGAAGGACAGCCCGTGCCGGAGGCGCAGGCCCTCGACGGGGCCTGGGTGCGGAGGATGTCCGAGCTGTCGCGCCGACACCGGCTCACCCTGCTCCTGGGCAGCCTGCCCGAGCGCATCGAGGGTGAGACGCGGGTCTACAACACCTCGGTGCTCCTCGGACCCGACGGCGGGACGGTGGCGACCTACCGGAAGATCCATCTGTTCGACATCGACCTGCCCGGCCTCGAGCACCTCAAGGAATCGCGGGCGGTCCGGCCGGGCGACGCCCTGGTGGTGGCGGACACGCCGGCGGGGCGGATCGGCTTGTCGATCTGCTACGACGTGCGGTTCCCCGAGATGTATCGCCGTCTCTCCCGCGACGGTGCGCGCGTGCTTGCCGTGCCGTCGGCTTTCACGGACCGGACGGGCAAGGACCACTGGGAGATCCTTTTGCGGGCGCGGGCCATCGAGAACCTCGCCTACGTGTTCGCGCCCGCCCAGGTCGGGCCCCACGGCAAGGGACGCGCCTCCTACGGACACGCGATGATCGTGGACCCCTGGGGCACCGTCCTGGCCCAGGTCCCCGACGGAGAAGGCGTCGCGATCGCCGAGCTGGACTTCGACCGCCAGGACCGGCTGCGTCGCGAGTTGCCCGCCCTCGATCACCGCCGCCTCGACGACAAGTAACCGCAAGTGAAGGTCTAACCCGCAGTCCCGGCACGGGATAAGCCTTGACATGCCGCGGCCCGCTCGCGTACTATTGGCGTTTGCGAGTTGGGGCGCCGCGGCGCCTTCTGGGAGCACGATGCCGACCTACATTCCGAAGGTGGACGAGCGCGACCGCCAGTGGTTCGTGATCGACGCCAAAGACACGGTGCTGGGAAAGCTGGCCACACGGGCCGCCACCATCCTCACCGGAAAGCACAAGCCGACCTTCACGCCCTTCCTCGACACCGGCGACCACGTCATCGTGATCAACGCGGCGAAGGTCCACCTCACCGGCCGCAAGGAATCGGACAAGCTGTACCGGCACCACACCCTCTACCTCGGCGGCCTCAAGTCCACGGCGGCGGGTGACGTGCGGAAGAAGCATCCGACGCGGATCATCGAAGAGGCGGTGCGCGGGATGCTGCCGAAGACCAAGCTGGGCCGCGCGATGTTCCACAAGCTGAAGGTCTACGCGGGTGACGTCCATCCGCACCAGGCCCAGAAGCCCAAGTCCGTGACGCTGAAGTAAGGAGAGAGTTTGAGCACACCCATCGAGTACTACGCGACCGGGAAGCGCAAGACGGCGATCGCGCGCGTGCGCCTGCGCGCCGGCACGGGCGAGGTCCACCTCAACGACAAGGCCCTCGACGACTACTTCGGCGGGCACGAAGCGCTGAAGATGGTGGCCAAGCAGCCCTTCGCGGTCACGGAGACGACCGAGAAGTTCGACGTGCTGGCCATCGTCACCGGCGGTGGTCCGGCCGCGCAGGCGGGCGCCATTCGCCACGGCATCTCGCGCGCGCTGTGCGAGTTCAACCTGGAGCTCAGGAAGCGCCTCAAGAAGGCGGGATTCCTCACGAGGGACGCCCGCATCAAGGAGCGCAAGAAGTACGGACAGAAGGGCGCCCGGCGCCGCTTCCAGTTCAGCAAGCGTTAACCACTTTATTTCGAGCCCTCGCGAGGGGGCCGGCAAGCCGACGGGTCCGGCGTGTCCCGCGGCTGACGAGGAGGACGGTTTGGCGACGACGGTGAATCAGGCGCAAGGCACGAGCGTGACCCCCACGGTCAGCATGAAAGAGCTGCTCGAAGCGGGAGTGCACTTCGGCCACCAGACGAAGCGCTGGAACCCGAAGATGAAGGACTTCATCTTCGGCGAGCGCAACGGCATCTACATCATCGACCTGCAGAAGACGCATCGCCTGCTCCAGGACGCGCTGCAGTACGTGCAGGACCTGGCCTCGCAGGGGCGGACGATCATGTTCGTCGGCACCAAGCGCCAGGCCCAGGAAGCGGTGGCCGAGGAGGCGCAGCGCGCCGGCATGCCCTACGTGAACGAGCGCTGGCTGGGCGGGCTGCTCACGAACTTCGTCACCATTCGCAAGAGCCTGGACCGGCTGCGCGAGCTCGAGGCCATGTCGACCGATGGCCGGCACGAGCGCCTGACCAAGAAGGAAGTGGCCCAGCTCGAGAAGGAGCGGGTCAAGATCGAGAAGAACCTGAAGGGCATCAAGGGCATGAAGAACGTGCCCGACGCCATCTTCGTGATCGACACGCGCAAGGAGTCGATCGCGGTGCAGGAAGCACGCAAGCTCAAGATCCCCGTCATCGGCATCGTGGACACCAACTGCGATCCGGACGAGGTCGACCACGTGATCCCGGGCAACGACGATGCCCTGCGCGCGATCAAGCTCTTCGCCGGCCGCATTGCCGATGCGATCCTGGCCGGGCGCGGCATCCGGGAGTCGCGGGCGGCGGAGTCCGCGCCGGACAAGGGCGCCGAAAAGGGCGAGGAAGACGCGGCGCGACGGCGGCCCAAGACGCGACCCATGACCACGCCGGTGCCGATGGCCTAGATTCGTCGTCTCCGCGGCGTAAGACGTCCAGGGGGCCGCTGCGCCGCGGCCCCCTGATCATTTAGGATGGAAACGGAAAATACATGGCTGAGATATCTGCGGAAATGGTTCGCAAGCTGCGCGAGGAGACGGGCGCCGGCATGATGGACTGCAAGGCGGCGCTGGTGGAGGCGAGCGGGGACATCGAGAAGGCCCGCGACGTCCTGCGCAAGAAGGGCATGGCCACGGCGGCCAAGAGAGCGGGACGCGCGACGAGCGAAGGGATGGTCGGGACCTACATCCATCCCGGCGCGAAGATCGGCGTGCTCGTGGAAGTCGACTGCGAGACCGACTTCGTGGCCAAGACTCCCGACTTCCAGACCCTGGTCAAGGAAGTCGCGATGCACATCGCGGCCGCGAACCCCCTCTACGTGAGCAAGGAGGAGGTCCCGGGCCAGGTCCTCGAGAAGGAGCGCGAGATCTACAAGGCCCAGGCCGCGGCCGCGGGCAAGCCAGCTCCCGTCCAGGAGAAGATCGCGGAGGGCAAGCTCAAGCAGTACCTCTCCGAGGTGTGCCTGCTCGAGCAGCCGTTCGTCCGCGAGAACGACAAGACGGTCGGCCAGCTCATCCAGGAGAAGATCGCGCTCATCAAGGAGAACATCGTGGTGCGCCGGTTCGCGCGGTTCAAGGTCGGCGAGGAGGCGCGCGCGGCGGGCCCGGGAGAAGGGACACCGGTCCAGGCGGGGTAACGAGCGGCGGGCGCGGTTATCATACGGGTCGTGGACGCGACTCCCCGGCCGCTGTACGTTCCCACCGAGCGGATCGAGGCGCTCATCCGCACCGGTGACCAGCTCATCGTCGGGCGCCTGCATGCCGAGCCCGGCAAGCGCCTCAAGGACGAGATGAACCACATCAGCACGCGGTTCATCGCCATCACGGAGGCGCGCGTCTACGATGCCGCCGGCCTCGAGCTCCTCTACAGGACCGACTTCCTGCTGCTCGCCAACGACCACATCGTGAGCGTGACCCCACTGCAATCGGTGACGGGCGGCCGGGCCCCTTGGACCGAGGCCCCGCCGGAATAGGCGGAACGGAGACACGCATCATGACGGCCAGCCGAAAGCCCGCGTTCAAACGGATCCTCCTCAAGCTCTCCGGCGAGGCGCTGCTGGGCGAGAAGCCGTTCGGCATCGACCGGTCGTTCACCGACTACCTGGCCGCCGAGATCAAGGGCGTGCACGCGCTCGGCACCCAGGTGGGCGCGGTCGTGGGCGGGGGGAACTTCTTCCGCGGCGTCTCCGATGCCGCCGCGGGCATGGATCGCGCCTCCGCCGACCACATGGGAATGCTGGCCACCGTCATCAACGCCATCGCGTTGCAGGACGCGCTCGAGCGGGCGGGCGTCATCACGCGCGTCCTCTCCGCCATCGAGATGCGTGAGGTCGCGGAGCCGTTCATCCGCCGCCGCGCCATCCGCCATTTCGAGAAGGGGCGCGTGGTCATCTTCGCCGGCGGCACCGGCAATCCCTATTTCTCCACCGACACCGCCGCCGCCCTGCGCGCCATGGAGATCAAGGCCCAGGTGCTCTTCAAGGGCACCAAGGTGGACGGCATCTACGACGCGGACCCGCTCAAGAACCCGGGGGCGACGAAGTTCGACACCCTCACCTACCTCGACGTCCTGAAGAAGGACCTCAAGGTCATGGACGCCACCGCCATCTCGCTCTGCAAGGACAACAAGCTGCCCATCGTCGTCTACAACCTGCGGCAGAAGGGCATGCTCAAGCGCATCGTCCGCGGCGAGAAGGTCGGCACCATGGTCAAGGAGTAAGCCGACATGGCCATCAGCAACCTCATCTCCGACGCCAAGCAACGGATGAACACCTCGGTCGAGACCGTCCGGCGCGAGCTGGCCACGATGCGCACCGGGCGCGCCTCCCTGTCCATGCTGGATAACGTGCGCGTGGACTACTACGGCACTCCCACGCCCCTCAACCAGGTGGGCAACCTGTCGACGCCGGATCCCACCCTCATCCAGGTCCAGCCCTGGGACGCGAAGCTGCTGGGGGTGATCGAGAAGGCGATCCGCTCTTCCGACCTCGACCTCAATCCCCAGAACGACGGCAAGATCATCCGCATCCCCATCCCCCAGCTCAACGAGGAACGCCGCAAGCTCCTGGTCAAGAACGCGCACAAGCACGCGGAAGAGGGCCGGGTGGCCATCCGCAACGTGCGCCGCGACGTCAACGACCACCTCAAGAAGCTGCTCAAGAGCCACGAGGTGAGTGAGGACGACGAGAAGAAGGCCATGGCCGAAGTGCAGAAGATGACGGACCAGCACATCGAGGAGATCAACGAGACCCTGAAGAAGAAGGAAACGGAGATCATGGCCGTGTGACCTGTTTAGCGTTTCGCAATCCGTGGTGGTCCCTGGCCGTCCGTACCTGGCGCATATAATCGGGTCGTGCCCGTCCTTCGCCTCGACTGTACGCGCTGCGACCGGCGCTACGAGCCCGGCCCGGTCCTGAACGTCTGCACGGCCTGCGGCGCGCCCCTGTTCGCGCGCTACGACCTCGAGCGCGCGGCCAAGAACATGCGGCCTGGCCACCTCGCCCTGCGCGAGCCCACGCTCTGGCGCTACGACGACGTGCTGCCCGTCGACAACCCGGACCACCGGGTGAGCCTCGGCGAGGGCTTCACCCCTCTCCTCACCGCCCGCCGCCTGGGCAGCCTGATGGGTCTCCCTCGTCTCTTCATCAAGGACGAGTCGGGCGAGCCCACAGGCTCGTTCAAGGCGCGAGGTCTCTCCCTGGCCGTGTCGATGGCGAAGGCCCTGGGGGCCACGGACGTGTGCCTGCCCTCGGCGGGTAACGCAGGCAGCGCGCTCGCGGCGTATGCCGCCAAGGGCGGGCTCAAGGCGCACGTGTTCGTCCCCAAGGACATCGCCAAGCTCTTCCTCATGGAGACACGCGCCTACGGCGCCGAAGTGGAGACGGTGGACGGGCTGATCACCGACGCCGGGAAGATCTGCGCGGAGCGGGCCAAGGAGAACGGCTGGTACGAGTGCGCCACGCTCAAGGAGCCCTATCGCATCGAGGGCAAGAAGACGATGGGCTACGAGCTGGCGGAGCAGATGGGCTGGAAGCTGCCCGACGCCATCCTCTACCCGACGGGGGGCGGGACCGGTCTCATCGGCGTGTGGAAGGCGTTCCGCGAGATGGAGGAGATGGGCTACCTCGGACCGGGCCGCCCGCGCATGTATGCGATCCAGGCCGAGGGCTGCGCCCCCATCGTGAAGGCGTTCACCGAGGGCCTCGAAGCGGCGCCGATGTGGGAGAACGCCCAGACGCTCGCCCATGGTATCCGGGTGCCCAAGGCCCTCGGCGATTTCCTGATCCTCCGCGCCCTCCGCGAAAGCCATGGTTCGGCCGTCGCCGTCTCCGACGCCGAGATCATCCAGGGTGTGAAGGACGCGTCGGCCAACGAAGGGATCTTCATGGCCCCGGAGGGGGGGGCCTGCGTGGCCGCGCTGCGCAAGCTCAAGGCCAACGGCCACCTCAGCGCCGACGACACGGTCGTCGTGTTCAACACCGGCACCGGGTTCAAGTACGTGGAGACCATGGCCCCGCTCTGGGGCAAGGCGGCGGCCGGGCGCTGACGAAGCCAAGAATTCCCTTGCCTTCGTACGGGGCCGCCGTGCTACGTTAGGTTCGGGTGGCTGCTCCTCGCGGCAGACCCGAGCTGTCATGGCGCATTGGTCGCCCCCGTCCGGAACTTCCGCCGCACCTGGTCCGGGCCATTCGTGGTTCCGCTGGTCGTCGCTCGTGCGCCTCGCCGTCTGGGGGGGCGACGCGCGCTGTGGCCGGTGCGGCTCTGACCAGGTGCGCCGCGCACCATTGCTGCTTCCGCCATGGAAGCGCGTCCTCGGCCTCGACCCTTGCCGGTGCGATTCGTGTGGCGAGACGTTCAACGTCCCGCGGCGCGCCGCCACCGCGGACCTGTACGAGGAGCCGCCGGACGAACCGATGTCCGAGCTGACCCTGCCTGCCCCGCCCGAAGTCGATCTCGCCGCCCTCGACAAGGCCATGGCCGGCCGCCTTCCCCGCCGCCCGCGCGAGTAGCGCCGACCGTCCTCCCTCCTTCCGTGCCCGCACGCGAGAATCCTCTAGAATGGGCGGCCGACCCATGACCCAGCGCCTCTACCGCGACGATCCGTACCTCCTCGAATTCGAGGCCCGGGTGGTGGCCCGGCGCGAGCACGAGGGACGTCCCGCGGTCGTGCTGGACCGTACGGCCTTCTACGCCGAGAGCGGCGGCCAGCCCTGGGACCTCGGCGTCCTCGGCGGCGCGTCCGTGCTCGCGGTCGTCGACGCGGACGATGCCATCCTGCACGTCCTCGACCGTCCCCTCGACGAAGGCGCCAGCGTGCACGGACAGGTCGACGCCGCGCGCCGGCGTGACCATCGCGAGCAGCACCATGGCCAGCATCTCCTCTCGCGCGCGTTCGTCGAGATGGCGGGCGCCTCCCGCACGGTGAGCTTCCACCTGGGCGCGGACGAATCGACCATCGATCTCGATCACGAAGTGGACGAGCAGGCGGTCCGCGAGGCCGAGCGCCGCGCGAACGAGGTGATCTGGGCCGGGCGGCCGGTGAGGGTCCGCGTGGTGTCGCGCGCGGAGGCCACGGCGCTGGGCGTCACCGTCCCGGACGAAGCCGGCGACTCCGTGCGGCTGGTGGAGGCGGAGGGATTCGACCTGCAGGCCTGCGGCGGCACCCACCCCCGCTCGACCGCCGAGGTCGGCGTGGTGCTGGTGCTGGGCCACGAGCGGCACAAGGGAGGCAGCCGCGTGCGCTTCGTGTGCGGCCATCGCGCCCTCCAGGCCTTCCACCTGCGCGCCGGGCTGCTACGCGACCTGGCCGCGGTCTTCTCGTCGTCGATCGAGGATCTCCCCGCGGCCGCGCGCCGCGCCGTGGACACGCTGGCCGACGGGGAGAAGCAGCGCCACGCGCTGCTGGAGCGCGCGCTCGAGGGCGAAGCCCATCGCCTGCTGGCACGGGAGGAGGCGCGGCCGGCGCTGGTCGTCGCCACCTACGACGGCTGGCCCGCCGCCGACCTTCGCCTCCTCGCCCAGAAGCTGACCGCGATCGCGCCCGGCGTCGCCCTGCTCGGGAGCCGCGCGGACAAGGCGCACCTCGTGTTCGCGCAGAGCGCGGGTCTGGGGCACGACATCCCGGGCCTTCTCCGCCAGGCCGTGACCAGCCTGGGTGGGCGCGGTGGCGGCAAGGGAGACCTCGCCCAGGGCGGGGGCGACAGGCTCGACCTCCTCGACGAGGCGCTGGCAGCGGCGGCGCGCGTGGTGCGCGGGGGCGTCTCCACCGCGTGAGGGCCGAACGTGGCTACGGCCTCCTCCTTCTCGCCGTCGCCTGCGTCTCCGTGGGCAGCATCTTCGTGCGCCTGGCCCAGGCGCCGGCCCTGGCCGTCGCCTTCAACCGCATCTTCCTGGCTTCGGCCGTGGTCACCCCCTTTGCCGCGCCCTCGCTGGCGCGCGCCTGGCCGGCCCTCTCCGCGCGCCGTCGCCTCCTCCTCCTGGCCTCCGGGGTTTCGCTCGGTGTGCACTTCGCGACCTGGATCGCCAGCCTGGCCTACACCACCGTCGCCGCCTCCGTGCTCCTCGTGAACACGGCCCCCCTCTTCACGCTCGTCTTCTCCTGGTGGCTCCTGGGCGAGCGCGCGTCGCGCGCGGTGCTGATCGCGATGGCCGTGGCCCTCACCGGGGCCGCCCTCATCGCCGCCGGCGACTGGGACGGGGGCACGGCCTCCCTCACCGGCGACGCCCTGGCCATGGCGGGGGCGGTGACACTGTCGCTGTACCACGTCATCGGGCGCGGGCTGCGGGACGCGCTGCCGCTCTCCGCGTACGTGCTGGGCGTCTGGTCCACCGCGGCCGTGACCCTGGCCGTGCTCGCGGCCGCCGCGCACGTTCCCCTCTTCGGCTATCCGCTCCGCACGTTTGCCCTCTTCCTCGCCCTGGCCGTGGTGCCGACCGTGTTCGGGCACGGCCTCGTGAACCGATCCCTGCGGCGCATTCCAGCACCGACGGTGGGCTTGTTCCTCCTGGGCGAGCCCATCGCCGCCTCCGTCCTGGCCTATGCCGTGTTCGGGGAGATGCCCTCCCGGCTCACGATCGCGGGCGGAGTGCTGGTGCTGGCCGCCCTCGCCCTGGTCGTGCGCAGCGAGGCCGCATGACCGCGCGCCGGCAGGTGCACGTCCTCTTCACGGGCGGCACCATCTCCATGCGCGTGGATCCGGGCACGGGCGCCGCCGTGCCCGCGATGTCGGGCGAGGAGATCGTCGCCCGCGTCCACGGCCTGCGCAAGGAAGCGCGCCTCACTCTCGAGGACTACGCGCGCCTGCCCGGGCCGCACGTCACGCCGCATTGGATGTGGCGCCTGCGAGACCGGGTGGCGGAGACGCTGGCCGACCCGGCCGTGGACGCCGTGGTCCTCACGCACGGCACGGACACGCTGGAAGAGACCGCGTTCCTTCTCGACCTCACGCTCGACAGCGAGAAGCCCGTCGTCTTCTGCGGGGCCATGCGCACGGTGTCCGACCCGGGCTGGGACGGCCCCGCCAACCTGATGACCGCGGTGCGCACGGCCGTCCATCCGGACGCGCGCGCGCGTGGCGTCCTCGTGGCCGTGGGCGAGCAGGTCCACGCCGCGGCCGAAGCCACCAAGTGGCACACCCAGAGCCTGGGCACGTTCCGCAGCTCACGCGGGCCGCTCGCCGTCCTGGATCATGGCCAGGTCGTCTTCCAACGGCCGGCCTTCCACGCGCCCGCGCTGAAGGCGCGCCGGCTCGTGTCCGAGGTCGACCTGCACACGATGGCGGCGGGCACCGACGACGCGCTGCTGCGCGCGTCGCTCGCGCGGGGCGCGCGCGGGCTCGTGGTGGCCGCCACCGGCGCCGGCAACGTGCCGCCCGCGTGTCTTCCCGGCCTGCGCGCCGCCCTGGCCGCGAGCGTGCCCGTCGTGCTCGTCTCGCGCTGCGCCGAGGGGCGGGTGGCGCCTCTCTACGGGTACGAGGGCGGCGGCCAGATGCTCCGCGATCTCGGCGTCATCTTCGGCCAGGACCTGCCGGGGCCGAAGGCGCGCATCAAGCTGATGGTCGCGCTGGGCGCGACGTCGGATGTGGCGCAGATCCGGGAGATGTTCGAGTCGAGCGCGCAGTAAGACAGACTCGTCAACAGGTTTCCCGCACCCGCTCCACAGGCCCAAGGCCGATTTCCACAGGATTTCCGCGCACGCGTGCACAGGGCGCAGCGTGGAAATGCGGCTTTCCGCGCCTTCCCAGCGCGTTTTCCACAGATCATGCACAGCGCGCTTTCGGTTCTCCACAGCGCGTGCACCGCGCATCCGCGGGAAAGGCACAGGCAATCCGCGCCTTTGTCACAGGATTCCCACAGCCCTGTCGTTGGCGCGTTCGTAGATGACAGACCGACCCGGCCGCCAGCGTCAAATCTGCTGATATGGGAGGACCGGTCAATCCCCAGGAGTGTTTCGATCGGTACAGCTCTGTTTGCTCGAAGCAGAGAGAGCGGCGGTCGAGGCGTTGAGCGCGACGGTTGATCACTCTGATATTCGCGGATCGAGCCTGGGGC
This sequence comes from Vicinamibacteria bacterium, assembly GCA_035715025.1. Taxonomy (GTDB): domain Bacteria; phylum Acidobacteriota; class Vicinamibacteria; order Fen-336; family Fen-336; genus AA29. The sequence goes on along the minus strand of DASTLK010000154.1, from coordinate 3,122 downwards.
CCGCCGTCATGGTCGTGATCCGTCGGGAGCCGCCTCGGACTAACGTCGTGGGTCAGACCTGGGGTCTGCCACATAGCAGACGCGAGGATCCTCCGTTCCGTGTGCACCCTCGACCGCCGCTTTCTCTGCTCCAAAAGTTCCGCCTTCGTACGTTTCCCCTCAGTGCGCCGTCGATCTAAGCCACTCGATGGTGCCCCTGGGTAGGGGGCAGCTGCTCCTTGGCCACCTGCATTCCGATGGCCCACACGAATCCGAGGAGCTCGCGGCCGATGGCGGTGGCCACTTTCTGCGGGGACTTGCCCTTGGCCAGGAGGCGCCGGTAACGGGAGGAGAGTCGGTGCTGCGCCTTCCAGGCGATCTCCTTGACCTCCTCGCTCAATCCCTCTTGACGTTTCTTGAGGGCGGGAGACATGGCTGGTCGATGCCTATACGCCCAGGCCGCCTCTCCACCGATGCGGCGGAGGTGGGCATTGCCGGTCTTGGTGATCGCTCCCCGTCGCACACTGTTGCCGGTGGAGTTCTCGCTCGAGACCATTCCGCTATAGCCCATGAGTTGCTTGGGCCGGGCAAAGCGCGTGAGTGGACCTGCCTCCGCCACGATCGTGGCCGCGGAAACGGTCTTGATCCCACGCAGGGCCTGCAGCCCCGCAATCAGGGCCCGCATATCCGCCGGCGCCGACGCGACCGCCTGGTCGATGGCGAGATCTAACCGCGTCACCCTCGCCGCTGCGTGCTCCACCTCGTGGAGGTAATCGAGAAAAGTGGTCTCCTGTGCCGACTGCTCGAAGCGAAGTGTCTTGACCCACAAGACGTGTTTCGCCGTCCAGCTCTTCACCCCCGCCGCCGCGCGCAGCCCGCGGCGCAGAAGAAACTTCCCGAGACGGTGACGTGCGCGCAGTTCGTCCTTCTTCGCCGCTTCACGTGCCCGCACCAGATCGCGCAGCGCCTCGTGGCTCGCATCCGGCACCCACACCGGCGTGAGGTCGCCACTCCGGTAGCAGCGCGCTAGTCTCTCCGCATCACGTCGGTTGGTCTTAACCCGATCCCCAGACTTCACCGGGATCAACGTCGGTGCCACGACGTCGCACTGCACCCCCAGCTTGCTCAGTTGCCAGTACAGGCTGTATCCGTGAGGTCCTGCCTCGTAGCAGATCCGAAGCCGGTTCGCCGGTCCCAGCTTCTTCACCAGCCTTCGCACCGAATCCTCGCGGTTGGGGATCATCCCCAATGAGCGCACCTCACCTCGACCTTCCGCTACGGCCACCGCAATTCGTTCGGAGTCCACATCCAGCCCGACGTGTCGGATATCCTTCTGCATTGACCGGCTCCTTTCGCATGTAGCTCTGCGCTACGGTCAACCGATCGCGAGCGTAACCTACGGACTCGCGATGGAGCCGGTCCTCGCATCTTGACTAACCCAGGCCGATCGATCGTCCGTTTGCTGCTTGCCTAAACCCGTACTAGCGGATCGAATAGCTTCCGGTGCTCGTCCACCGCGAAGCGGTCCGTCATGCCCGCGATGTAGTCGCACACCACGCGCTGCACGCCGTCGCGAGGGATCCGCTCCTGATAATGCGGGGGCAGCTGCAGCGGCTCGCCCACGTAGGACAGGAACAGGTCGCGCAGGATGCGGCCGGCCTTGTCGCCCATCCGCACCACGCGATAGTGGCGGTACAGGTTCGTGAACAGGAAGTCCTTCAGCTCCTTCACGAGGCGCGCCATGTCGGGCGAGTAGCCGACCAGCCGCCGGCCGGCCTTGCGCACGTCCTCGACCGAGGCGACGTTTGCGTCGCGGACGTTCCTCAGGCTCGTCATCACGAGATCGTGCGTGCAGCGGCTGATGATCCGCCGCACCGTCTGGTGGCGCATGAGGCGTTCGCCGCGGATGCGTTCGGCCACGACTTCCTCGTGCGCCTCGCGGAAGAGGGTGACGGCGCGGATCTTCTCCACCGTGATCATCCCCGAGGAGAGGCCGTCGTCGATGTCGTGGTTGTTGTAGGCGATCTCGTCCACGAAATCGACCAGCTGCGCCTCCAGCGTGGGCGCCTCCCCCGGCGCGTACTCTCCGGGGGCGCGGGCGTCGCTGTCTGACTGGTGCTTGATGATCCCCTCCCGGATCTCCCAGGTGAGGTTCAGACCCGGGAACTTCGGGTAGCGCTCCTCGAGCACTTCCAGGATGCGCAGGGTCTGCCGGTTGTGCTCGAAGCCCCCGTGCTCGGCCATCAGCTCGGCCATGACCTTCTCCCCGGAATGGCCGAACGGCGTGTGCCCGAGGTCGTGGCCGAGCACGAGGCACTCCGTGAGGTCCTCGTTGAGGGCGAGGCTGCGGGCCACGCTGCGCCCGATCTGAGCGCCCTCCAGGCTGTGCGTGAGGCGGGTGCGGTAGTTGTCGCCCTCGTGGTTGACGAAGACCTGCGTCTTGTACTCCAGCCGGCGGAACGAGGAGCTGTGGATGACCCGGTCGCGGTCGCGCTGGTAGCAGGTGCGGTTGGGATCGTCCGGCTCCAGGTGCCGCCGCCCGCGGCTCTTGGCGCTGCGCATGCCGTAGGGAGCGAGGAACCGGTCCTCCCGCTCCTCCAGCGCCTTGCGGTCGACCAGCTCCATGACACGCCTCCGCGGCGATTCTACTGCCCCCTGCGCTTAGAATGACCACATGGGCAAGCTGGCAGTGGGCGTGCTCGGCGCGACGGGCGCGGTCGGACAGCGCTTCGTGCAGCTCCTGGCCGATCACCCCTGGTTCGAAGTGGTGGAGCTGGCGGCGTCGGACCGTTCGGCGGGCAAGCCATACCGCGAAGCGTGTACGTGGCGTCTGGGCACCCCCATGCCGGAGTCAGTGGCCGCGCGCGTGGTCAAGACGTGCGACGAGAAGTTCGAGTCCAGGATCCTCTTCTCGGGCCTGGACTCGTCGGTGGCGGGAGAGGTCGAGACGGCGCTCGCGAACAAGGGCCACGCGGTGGTGTCGAACTCGCGCAACCACCGCATGGACCCCGACGTGCCGCTCCTGATCCCCGAGGTCAACCCCGACCACCTCGACGCGCTGGCCGTGCAGCGCAAGCGCACGGGCGGCGGGTACATCGTGACCAACCCGAACTGCAGCGTGGTGGGCCTGGCCATGGCCCTGG
>DASTLK010000153.1:0-5174 GCA_035715025.1 Vicinamibacteria bacterium | reverse complement strand
AATTTCCAGTTCCGCACGTATCCGTCCTTTTGCCCCTTGCCCTTCCAGAGCACGGTCCGGGATCTCGCGTGGTCCAGCGACCTCGGAGTCGAGGGCGCGCGTCTCCAGGTGGTGGTGAACGGCGGTGGGAGCGCGTTCCCGGCGCGCGGGCGCTCCTACGGGACCGCCGCCTCCATCGAAGGCGACAACCGCGTCGAGGCCATGCTGGTGGAGGCGTCGGGCAAGCCCGGCCTCTGGCGGTTCGATCTCATGACCACGTCGGGAGTGGCAGGGGGCACCATCCGTGTGATCGCCGGAGAGCCCGTCCAGGTGTCGTCCACCTCCGTGACCTTCCGCCTCCAAGGCCACGTCGGCGAGCGCGTCGTCTTCACCTTCCAGAAGAAGTGACGCAGGCCTAGCGGCCCGGCTTCGCCTCCGGGTCCTGCTCCAGGATGAGCGCGCGCAGCGCGGCCGGCAGTGGCGCCGACCGTCCGGCGGCGAAGTCGTAGTGAACGAGTACCTTCTTCGACTCCGCGACGAGGCGCGCGGTCGCGCGCTCGTGCATGTCGGACTCGAGCACGAACGACGAGCGGCCCAGGGAAGTCGCTCCGACGGACATCTCCACCGACTCGCCGTAGGCCAGGGGCGAGCGGAAATCGATCTCGGCGCGGGCGAGGATCATGTCCAGCGCGCCGAGCCCCGTCCGCTTCGTCGTGTGCAGCCAGTACGCGATGCGTGCGGACTCGAAGTAGGTGAGGTAGACGGCGTTGTTGACGTGGCCGAGAGCGTCGAGATCGCGGAAGCGCACCGTCTCCACGTGGCGAAAGCGGAAACGCGCGATCAGCAACGCTCCTTCTCCGCCGCGACGAGCTCCTCCTCGATCTGAGAGGCCCAATGCGCGAGCACGGCGTCCGGCATGCGCGCGAGGCCTTCCTCGGCCACCGCGATCGCCTCCCGGTAGCGCCGCATCTCGCGCAGGCACCACACCAGCGTGAGGTAGACGGCGGCCGTCTGTGCGAAGTTGTCGCCCTCCCCGAGCACGGCGAGGGCCTCGTGGGCGACCTTCAGAGCCTCCGGATCGCGTCCGCGCGCATGCAGGAGGCGCGCGAAGGCGTTGAGGGCCTCCGCCGATCGCGGCCAGAGGCGGGCCGCCCGCTCGTTGAGCTCGAGCGCGTTCTCCCACTCGCGGTCTTCGGAATGCAGCGTCGCGCGCAGGATCAGGGCGCCGCAGTGAGCCGGGTCCGCGCGCAGGATCGTGTCGAGCAGGGGAACCGCCTCCGCGACCCGGCCCAGGCCCGCCAGCACCCGCGCACGGTCGAACTCGGCGAGGAGATCCACGGTCAGCGCGGCACGCGCACGCGCGGGAAGAAGCGATGCACGTAGTCCCGGAGGGCGGCGCGCGTGCTTTCGAAGGCCAGCTCGCCCCAGGGGATGCTCTCCGGCGGGAAGGCGCGCGCGTCGCTGCACTCGTCGCCCGCCCCCAGGGTGCCGCCCACCACCTCGGCGGCATAGACGACGACCACGACCTCGCTGCTCGGGAACGAGTACACATCGAGGATCCCGGTCAGGGTCACGCGGAGCTTGGACTCCTCCAGCGTCTCGCGCACGGCGGCCGCGCCCACGGCCTCGCCGCGGTCCACGAACCCGCCCGGGAACACCCAGCTGCCGAGGCGCGGCTCGATCGACCGCTTCAGGAGCACGATGCCGCCGTCGACCATGCAGATCGTGCAGGCGGCGACCTTGGGATCGAGGTAGAACACGAACTCGCAGGCCTGGCACACGAGACGCTGCGGCTCGGACTCCTTGAGGGCGCGCCAGGCGAGGGTACCTCCGCAGCGCGGACAGAACCGGTAACCGGAGTCGACAGGCGCCATGCGACCCCGATTATGGCGCATCCGGGTGCCGGCACCGCGAGGGCGTGGGAACGCCTCTCAGGGAAGCGGTCTATGATGCACGGGGAGGTGGACATGCGGCGGCGCGCTGCTCCTTTGATCGCCGCGTTGGCCCTCGTCGGCACCAGCGGAGCGTTTTCGCCCGCGCGGCCGGCCGACCTCGCCGAGGTGATCCAGCGAGGCACCCTGCGCGTCCTGGTCATGCCGGACACCCGGCGGCCCGAGTTCTTCTCGCTGGCCCCGGGATCGCCGCCGGGCTTCGATCAGGAAGTCCTGCAGGGCTTCGCCGCCCTGCATCACCTCACGCTCAAGCCCGTACCGGTGACGTCCTGGGACGCGCTCATCCCGGCGCTCGTCGAGGGCAAGGGCGACCTCATCGGCGGCCGCTTCACCGCCACCGACTCGCGGCGGAAGCTCGTGGACTTCACGACCGAGGTCTTCCCGACGCGGCTCGTCGTGTTCACGCGCAAGCCCCATCCTCCCGTGCACACGCTCGAGCAGCTCCGCAAGGAGAAGGTCGGCACGATCAAGGGCACGAACATGGTGGAGGCCCTGGCCGCGGCGGAAGTGCCCGCGGCCAACGTGGACGACGGCCTCCCTCCCGGCGGCTTCGACGAGGCCCTCCGCGCCGGCCGCATCACCGCCGCGGTCTGGGGCGTGGAAAGCGCGATCGCGAGCCAGCGCCAGGATCCCGAGCTGGAGCTCGGCACCTTCGTCGGACCACCCGCGAGCCTCGCCTACGCGGTGCGGAAGGGCGACCACGCCCTCCTCGACGCCCTGAACCAGTACATCGACAACCTCCGCAAGACCCCGAGCTGGAGCCGCTTCGTCGTGAAGTACTTCGGCGAGGCCGCGCCCGAGATCCTCAAGAAGGCCCGCCGTCAGGAAGGCGGCGCGGACACGCGATGAACGTCGTCCTGCGCTACCACGAGATCGCGCTCAAGGGCCGGAACCGCCCGTTCTTCGTGGAAAAGCTGGCCGTCAACGCGCGGCGGCTCCTGGCCGACCTGGGTGGCCGCGTCCACGTCCTGGCCGGCCGGCTACGCGTCGATCTTCCAGAGGACGTGCCGTGGACGGAGGCACAGCGCCGTCTCGGCGATCTGTTCGGGGTGGCGAACTTCTCGCGCGCGCACCAGGTGCCCGTGGACCTGGACACGCTCAAGCGCGACGCCACCGCCGCCGTCGCCGCCCGCGGCGCGGCCTCCTTCCGTGTCACCGCCCGGCGTTCGTTCAAGGCCTTTCCGCTCAGTTCGCCAGAGATCGAGCGCGAGCTCGGCGCGGCCATCCACGTCGCGACCGGAATCCCGGTGCACCTCGAGCAGCCCGACCTCACCGTCTACGTCGAGGTCCTCGCGGACCGCATCCTCTACTCGTTCGAGCGCCAGCCGGGCGCGGGCGGTTTCCCCGTGGGCACCTCGGGCCGCGTGGCCGCGCTGATGTCGGGCGGCATCGATTCCCCGGTGGCGGCCTGGCGCATGATGAAGCGCGGCTGCACCGTCCTCCCCATCCACTTTCACGCCTTCCCGCTCCAGGACCGCACCACCATCGACAAGGTGACGGAACTCGCGCGCATCCTGACGCGCTACCAGCTCCGCACACGCCTCCTGCTCGTGCCGTTCGGCGAGGTCCAGCAGACGATCGTCGCCTCCTGCCCCGCCCCCTTGCGCGTGGTCCTGTACCGCCGGTTCATGGTTCGCATCGCCGAAGTGCTGGCCGCGCGCCACCGCGCGCGGGCCCTGGTCACGGGTGAGAGCCTCGGCCAGGTGGCCTCGCAGACCCTCGACAACATGACCGTGATCGGCGAGGTCGCGAGCGGCCTGGTGCTGCGGCCCCTGGTCGGCATGGACAAGGAGGAGATCACCCTGCAAGCCCGGCGCATCGGGACGTTCGAGGTGAGCACCCTGCCCGACCAGGACTGCTGCCAGCTCTTCGTGCCCCGGAGCCCGGCCACCGCGGCCACCCTCGAGGAGGTCCAGCGCGCGGAGTCGGTCCTCGACGTGGACGGCCTGGTGCAGAGCGCCGCGCGTCAGGCCGCCGAGGAACGCTTCGAGTTTCCCGCGGTCACGGCCTCCGCGGCCGCTTACGGCACGGCCGGGGGCGGTGCGACCTCGCGCAGCTCCGGAGGCAAGACGATCGGCCCGGCATAGACGCGCGCGTAGTCCAACCCGTGCAGGCGGACGGTATAGAGCGGCCGCTGCCAGGACGTGACGTAGGCGACGCCGACGGGATCCGGCCACCCCTTCTGGATCTGCCGTATGTAGACGATCACGCGATCCGCGGCCAGCCAGTTGGCAGGGTGAGGCGGCAGGGCGTCGATCGTCCGGCCCCGGAAGTACGGCGCGAAAGCGGACGCGAAGCCGGGCACCCCCACCGTCCGGGACGCGGCGCCGGGCTCGGTGTTGAGGTACCAGGCCGCGCGCTCCAGCCCTTCTCCCTGCCCGACCGGGAGGGCGTGGCTGGCCGCGGCCGGGCCGCCCAGGAGCGGGTTGTAGAACGTGATGCCCTCTGGAAGGTGCGGCAGGAGCATGGCCAGCTGACCCACCGCGACGGCCGCGACGAGAGCGGCCGCGGCCGGCCCTGGCCAGCGCGCGGCCAGAAGAGCACGGACCCGAGCCCAGCCCGCGCCCGCCAACAGGGCGAGGAACGGGACGACGGGCAGCAGGTAGCGGTCCAATCCGGCTTCGCCGGCCAGGCGCAGGAGCACCAGCGGCACCAGGACGAGGCCGGCCAGCCCTTCCAGCTCCGCCCGGCGGGGCGTGCGGCGCCGCCAGGCGGGCCACAGGAGCGCGGCGACACTGATGAGGCCGCCTGCCTGCATCAGGGGCGTGAAACGCCAGGCCAGGACGCGGAGGTAGAAGAACCACCCCGTGTCGTCCGAGCGGAAGGCGTTCACCTGGGTCTCCGACCCGAGATCCGCCTGGAGTTGACGCAGCATGCCGATCGGCCGCACCCAGAGGACAGGCCATATCGCCACCACGACGGCCAGGCCCACGACGGCCCAGACCGTCAGCTCGAGCGCGCGCCTCCGGAAACCGCGCGCGGGGAACCCCGGCCAGCCGCCGCTCTCCACGACCACGAGGGCGATCAAGAGGGGGACGGCGAGCAATACCGTCGGCAGTTTCGTCGCCACCGCCAGCCCGAACGCGAGACCGGAGAAGGCGAGCCGGCGACGGCTGCCCTCGCGCAAGTAGAGCAGGAACCAGAGCGCCGCCAGCGCGGCCAGGTCCGTGGCCAGGGCGTCGGTGGTGATGAAACGCTGGTAGCCGAGGAAGAACGGCTCGAGCGCGAGGAGAGCGCAGCCCA
>DASTLK010000152.1:0-5372 GCA_035715025.1 Vicinamibacteria bacterium | reverse complement strand
CGCGGTGGCCCGCCTGCTCGAGGTGAAGGGCGGCACTCCCGCCGACCTCGTGGCCGTCGTGGACGACGTCGCCCTCGAGCTGGGCACGCTGCGCGTGCGCGAGCGGGGGACGCACGGGGGCCAGAACGGGCTGCGCTCGCTCATCGACGTGCTGGGCACCGACGAGTTCGTGCGCCTCCGGCTGGGGGTTCGCAAGGGCGACCTGCCGGAGGACCTCGCCGGCTACGTGCTGGCCGAGTTCCCGCCCGAGGACGTGCTCGTGGTGCAAGAAGTCGTGGGCCTGGGCGCGGACGCGGTCACTTGCATCCTCAAGTACGGCGCCGTGGAGACGATGAACAGATTCAACGGCGCCCGGGTGTAGCGGTGTGGCGATCTCGGCGCCCGGATCGTTCCGGAGGCCGCGTGATCGCCCTCGCGGGGACGCTCGCGCGCGCTGGAACTTGTTCATTCCACGTAAAGCAGTGCGCGCGCTCGCTCCGCCGTCGCGCCTCATCCCGAAATGGCCTGCAGCGACAGAGGCCCCGCTCCGGGCGACGCACGCGACCTCTTTGACGCCCGGCCGCCGAGATCGACTGCCGAGCGACGATTCCCCCGGACCGCTTCAACGGGCGCCGCGTGTAACCCGCTCGCAGACTCATCCAACCGACCGGCGATCGCTACCTCCCGGCGCCTGCCGACAAGGAGGTTGCGTGGTCGACCTGAGCGGGGCCTGTGTCGGTGCATGCCATTTCGCGGATGAGGCCCGACACCGGAGCGTAGGCGCGCACTCGACCCGCGGTAACGAGTTCCAGCGCGCCGGAGCGTCCCCGCGAAGGCGACCACGCATCCTCCATGGACCACAGGCGCCGGGCCGCCCCGGCGCGGTTCGCACGCTCGGCCGGGTTGGGTTACAATCGGAGGTCGTCTTACACATACTCCTTGCTCCCATTAGGTGCCCTTCGGGCCCGACCGGGGCTTTAGATCCATAAGGAGGATCAGCGACGTGAGCGATCGAACCTACGAAGTGTTGTTCATCGCCGACCCCAACCTGTCGGAGCCCGACGTGGACAAGCTGACGGAGACCGTCCAGGGCTACGCGGAGAAGGAAGGCGCCAAGACGCAGAAGGTCGAGAAGTGGGGCAAGAAGCGCCTCGCCTACGACGTCAAGAAGCACCGCGAGGGCTACTACGTGCTGCTGGTCGTCGAGGCCAAGCCGGAGGTGGTGAAAGAGCTGGAGCGCCGCATGCGGGTGGCGGACGGCGTGGTCAAGTTCATCACCGTGCGCGTCGACGAGGACCTGAAGAAGGCCGAGCGCCGCAAGGGGCAGCGCGCGGTGGAAGACGAGAAGAAGCGGGCCAAGGGCATCGTCGACCGGCCGGACCGTGACCGCGACCGCGACGACCGTGATCGTGACCGTGACCGTGACCGTGGCGACCGCCGTGACCGTGGCGACCGCGCGGAAGGTGAGGGGGTGCTCTCATGAGCTTCGGTGGGGGCGGACTGCGCGGGGGCGGTGGCGGCGGCGGTCGGGGCGGCCCGGGTGGTGGACGCGGCGGTCCCGGCGGCGCCGGCGGACGGGGCGGCAAGGACGCGGGCAAGCGCTACTTCTTCCGGCGCCGCAAGGTCTGCAAGTTCTGCGCGGACAAGATCGACTACATCGACTACAAGGACGTGAAGCTCCTCTCCGGCTTCGTGCCCGAGCGGGGCAAGGTCCTGCCGCGCCGGATGTTCGGGACCTGCGCCGAGCACCAGCGCAAGCTGACCCTGGCCATCAAGCGGGCGCGCAACATCGCGCTCCTGCCTTTCGCCGCGGACTGAGACGCGCGCCCTCCGCACCTGGGCCCATGCCCGAATCGCTGACGGCACGCGTTCGAGAGAGACCCGAGCCCCGCACCGGCGGGGCCCTGGGCGCGGCGCTCTTCTCCGCCCTCATGTTCGGGGCGTCGGCGCGTCTGCCCCTGCTCTTCCCATTCGCGCTGCTGGCGCCGTTCCCGCTGCTCGTCGTGCGCCTGCGCCACGGCATGGTGCCGGCGGTCCTGGCCACGGTGTCCGCGGCCGCGCTTCTGGGCTCGCTCGTCGGCGGCGGGCCCGGAGTCCGTTACCTCATGCTCGTCGCGCCCCTGCTGCTGATCGCCGAGTCGATGGCGAGGGGCCGGGGGATGTTGCGTGGATGCGGGTGGGCCTTCGCCGTCCTTGCCCTCCTGGTCAGCGCATTCCTCCTCTTCGCGAACGAGGACATGCGGGCGCTCGCGCTGGCCTCCTTCCAGCACTCGCGTTCGCCGGAGTTCCTGGAAGGGATGCGCGCGAGCATGCCGCCGGAGCAGGTCGACGCCTTCGTCGAGCAGGTGGCCACGGCCTACGACGCGATGCTCGTCGTCTATCCCGCCGTCTACATCATCGGCGCGGCCATCGTGGTGCTGCTCAACGCCTCCCTGCTGAGGCTCTACCTGCGACGGCGCGATCCGGGATGGCTCGACGCGGGCGAGTTCGAAGGCGTGCGCTGGCCCTTCGTGCTCGCGGTGGCCTTCGTGGCCCTGGGGCTGGCCGTCCTCTCGCCCCTGCTCAGGCCGGCGGCCTACAACGGCCTGCTCATCGTGGCCTTCTTCTTCGGCCTGCAGGGGCTGGCCGTCGTCTGCTTCTACGCCCAGCGCCTGGCCGCGCCCCCGCTCTTGCGGGCGGCGGTGCTGGTGCTGGTGCTCATCAACCCGTGGGCCCCGCAGATCCTGGCCCTCATCGGTCTGTTCGACATCTGGTTCGACTTCCGCAAGTGGGCGGAGCCGCCGGAGGCGCGCACGTAACTTTCGTTTCCAAACAGAGGTAGCCCTGGGCTACCCATCGGAGGATTTGCAGTGGAGGTCATTCTCAGACAGGACGTCGACAAACTGGGCCGCCGCGGCGACGTGGTGAAGGTGGCGGAGGGCTACGGCCGCAACTTCCTCCTGCCCCGCGGGCTGGCCATGCAGGTGAGCGAGGCCAACAAGGCCATGATCGCCAAGGAGCGCAAGGCGCACGAGCTGCGGCTGGCCAAGGAGAAGTCCGAGTTCCAGGCCGTCGCCGACCGCATCGCTTCCCTGCGCTACATCGCGCCGCGCAAGGTCGGCGAGAACGACGCGCTCTACGGCTCGGTGACGTCCGGCGACATCGGTGACTTTCTGCGCGGCAAGGGCGTGGACATCGACAAGCGCAAGGTCCAGCTCGAGGAGCCGATCAAGAAGCTGGGCGAGCACGAAGTGGCGATCAAGCTCCATCCGGAGGTCACGGCGAACCTGCGCGTGCTGGTCACCAAGGAAGGCTAGCTCCGCACCCGCCGCACGCGATCGACGTCGCGGTCCCCGTGCGTCCGCGGTTCGTGATGAAGATCATGGACGCGACCGGGCGCGAGGGAGTAGGATTTTCACCCTCCCATCGAGGACCCTTGGCCACTGACGTCGTCCCCAAAGAAAACCGCACCCTGCCCCACAACGCGGAGGCGGAGAGGACCGTGCTGGGCGCGGTCCTGGTGGACAACCAGGCCTTCAACTCCGCGGCCGAGATCCTCTCGCGCAACGACTTCTACCGCGAAGCGCACCGGCGCGTGTTCGACGCCATGGCCGCCCTGGCCGAGCGCAGCCAGCCCATCGACCTCGTCACCCTGAAGGACGAGCTCGTGCGCATGCAGGCCCTGGAGGCGGTGGGGGGCGCGGCCTACCTGGCCGCCCTCGTCGACGGGATGCCCCGCATCACGAGCGTCGAGCAGTGGAGCCGGATCATCAAGGAGAAGGCCGTCCTCCGGAACCTGATCCACGCCTCCAACCGCATCGCGCAGTCCGCCTACGAGGCGGAGGACGAGGCGGCCCTGATCCTGGACCGGGCGGAGAAGGCGATCTTCGACATCGCCGAGCACCGCATCCGGCAGGGCTTCGTCGGCATCCGCGAGATCGTCAAGGAGAGCTTCCGCACCATCGACCAGCTCTCGCAGAGCAAGGAGCTGGTCACCGGGCTGCCCACGGGCTTCGTCGACCTCGACGAGCGCACGAGCGGGCTGCAGAAGGGCGACCTCATCATCGTGGCCGCGCGGCCCGCGATGGGGAAGACCTCGTTCTGCCTCAACATCGCGCAGTACGCGGCGCACAAGACCGGAGAGACGGTCGGGCTCTTCTCGCTGGAGATGGCCAAGGAGCAGCTCGTCCTGCGCATGCTGTGCGCGGACGCCCGCGTGGACGCGCACCGGCTCCGCACGGGCAACCTCCAGGAGAAGGACTGGGCCCGGCTGGCCAAGGCCTATGCGGACCTGTCGGCGTCGAAGATCTTCATCGACGACTCGGCGACCCTCACGCCCCTGGAGATGCGTGCCAAGGCCCGGCGCCTGAAGGCGGAACACGGGCTGGGCCTCGTCATCGTCGACTACCTGCAGCTCATGACGGGGGCGGGCCGGATCGAGAACCGCCAGCAGGAGGTGTCTTCGATCAGCCGGTCGCTGAAGGGGCTGGCCAAGGAGCTGTCGGTTCCGGTCATCGCGCTCAGCCAGCTCTCGCGCGCGCCGGAGGCGCGCACCGAGAAGCGGCCCCAGCTCTCGGACCTCCGCGAGAGCGGCGGCATCGAGCAGGACGCGGACATCGTGATGTTCATCTACCGCGAGGAAGAGTACAAGGCGAGTGAGGAGAACCACGGCCTGGCCGAGATCATCATCGGCAAGCAGCGCAACGGGCCCACGGGCACCGTGAAGCTCGCCTTCCTCAAGGAATTCACCCGGTTCGAGAACTTCGACTGGCGAGGGGGAACGTCTTGATCGGCGCCATGCGCCAAGGAGATTTCATGAGGATGTCTGGATCGATGGTGAGACGCGCCGTCGTCGTGGGGATGGGCTTCATGCTCGCCGCCGCCTCCGCGCACGCCCAGGAGGCCAAAGCGGCCGAGGTCGTGGTCGCGCCGCTCGAGCTCAAGTGGGGCCCGGCCCCGCCCGTCTTCGAGAAGGGCGCGTCGATGGCGGTCGTCGCCGGCGATCCCAGCAAGGCCGCGCCGTTCGTCGTGCGCCTCAAGATGCCCGCCGGCTACAAGATCAACCCGCACTTTCATCCGACGGACGAGAACGTGACCGTCATCTCCGGCACCTTCGCCGTCGCCATGGGCGACAAGTTCTCCGCCACGGGAATGAAGTCCCTGCCCGCCGGCGGCTTCGCGGTTCTGCCCGCGCAGATGCACCACTACGCGATGGCGAAGACCGCCGCGGTCGTGCAGGTGCACGCGGTGGGGCCGTTCGCGCTGACCTACGTCAACCCGGCGGACGACCCGAGCAAGCGCGTGGCGCCGGCGGCGGCGAAATAATAAAAATCGATCGACGCGGTTAGCGGAATAGAGGCTGCCACCAGGGTCGGCGGTCAGCTCTCGCCGGCTAACGGCCGACGCGCGTCGGC
>DASTLK010000151.1:0-9363 GCA_035715025.1 Vicinamibacteria bacterium | reverse complement strand
AAGCGTGGCCCGCTCGGCGGGAGTGAGCCGCTCCAGCACCACCAGGATGGCCATGGACAGCTGCTCCTGCTCCTCCAGACGAGCCATTCCCCCTTCCTCGAGGTCGACCGGCTCGGGCAGGCGATCGCTGCGGCTCTCCTCGCGCCGCGCCCGCGCCGAGGTGAGCTCGTTCAGGCACAGGCGGGTCACGACCGTCACCAGGAATGCCTTCGGAGAGTCGACCTCGACGTCGCGCTGCTGCCAGCGCAGCCACGCCTCCTGGACCATGTCCTGTGCGCGTCCGACGTCTCCCAGCATGCGGTACGCGAGCCCCAGCATCGCGGGCCGGTGGGCTTCGAACACGGCGAGATCCTCCGCCGCCCGCGGAGCCGACATCAGGATGGCTTCGCCCCGGCCACGGCGAGGGAATGGCTCTTTTCGAAATAGACATACGACACCGCCAGGAGGCCGAGGAACACCAGGGGGTCGATGACGAACAGCACGCTGAGGCGGGCATCCCCCCGACCGAAGTGGGCAATGCTGGCCGACACGAGCGTGATGGCGAACCCAGAGTAAGCGAACTCCTTCACCTTGAACGGCACGGCCGGTATCAAGAGGGCCAGGACGCCCAGGATCTTGGCCACCGTGAGCTCGACCTTGAAATACGGGGGGAATCCCAGGTGGACGAACGCTCCTTCGGGTCCATTCGGAAATGGGAAATGGTCGTTGAAGACGAAGTTGACGATGCTGAACACCATGACGGCCAGGACGAGGCCGGTGGCCGCCCGGTAGATCCACCGTTCTCGCTTCGACAGCGTGTTCGGCATCGCTCAGCTCGCCAGCCCGACGATCTCGCGCACGTGCGTCCGTTGTTCGGCAGCATCCAGCATGAAGGCCGCCACCGCACGGAACGACATCGAGAACCCGTCGACGGGGAGCGCGTCGCGCTCGCTGCGATACGCTTCGTCGGGCCTCTCGATCAAGCGTGGGGGCCGCGCGATCGTCCAATCGAGGGGCGTCGCGCGCACGATCTCCTCGGCCGTCCCGAGGTCGCGCATCACCTGCGTGAGCAGCCAGCGGAAGAAGGCGAAGCGGAGTCCCTTCTCCGGGAACAGGATGGCGGCCGACACGAGTACGAGCCGCCTCACCCCGGCCCTGGTCATGGCGGCGACGGTGCTGGCCGCGGCCTCCTGAACGATCGCGTGCGGGCGGAAGGCCCTTGGCGGCCGAACGCCGAGGGCCGAGAGCACGACGTCGTGCCCGGGCAGCGCGCTCGCCAGCTCGTCCACGCGCAGCGGATCGCCGCGCTGCACCTGCAGCCGCGGATGCCGGCGTGTGATCTTCGCCGGCGAGCGGACGAACGCCGTGACCTCATGGCCCCGAGCCAGGGCGACGTCGACGAGCTGCGTTCCCGTCTTGCCGTTGGCGCCAAGGATGAAGAGCCGCATGGTCCCACCTCCTACATGGTGGACCGGACAGGCCCTCCCGGCGTGACAGGAAAATCACGATGACGACTGGTCACGTCGGGCCCTGGACCGGAACCAGTAAAAGAGAGGGAGCCCGGCCAGGATCAGGACGAGCCCCGTCACCGACTCGACGCGCTTCTCGATCAGGGTGTTGACGACCAGCCAGGCGGACACCAGGACGAAGATCGCGGGAACCACGGGATAGCCGAGAGTCCGGTAGGGCCGCGGCGCCTGGGGCATCCGGCGCCGCAGGACGAAGACCGAGGACGTGACCAGGCCGTAGAAGATCCAGGACGCGAAGAGCAGGCTGTCCGTGAGCTGGTCGAAGGTGCCGGAGACGGCCAGCAGGCTCGACCAGACGGCCTGCACGACGAGCGACCACACGGGCACGCGCGTGCGCTCGCTCAGATCCGCCATCCTCGCGAAGAAGAGGCCGTCCCGGGCCATGGCGTACGGCACGCGGGCGTTCGAGAGGATGGACCCGTTCAGGGCGCCCAGGGCCGAGACCACGAAGGCCACCGCCACCAGCTTGCCGCCGTACTCGCCCAGGAAGGTGGTGGCGGCCTTCGAAGCCACGGGGAGGGCGGCCCGGTAGCGCGTGGAGTTGCTCGTCACCACCTCGGCCACGGGCAGGGCATAGAAGTAGGCGAGGTTGGCCAGGCAGTAGATCGCCATCACCACGAGCATCCCGCCGATGAGGGCGCGCGGGATGTTGCGGCCCGGGTTCTGCACTTCGCCCGCGGCCATGGGCATGTTGTTCCAGCCGTCGTAGGCCCAGAGCGCGGCCAGCATTGCCGTCCCGAAGGTGGCGCCGCTCCAGGTCACGGTCCCCGCCGGCGCCCGCAGGTGGGACCAGTCCGCCGAGCCCGAGAAGAAGAAGATGCCGAGCACGACGAAGGCGATGCCGCCGATCTTCAGCAGGGTGAGAGCCGACTGGACCTTGCCGCCGAGAGCCACCGCGAAGCAGTTCAAGACGGAGAGAAGCAGGATGGCGCCCACGGCCACGACCTGCCGAGGCCCGAACTGCCAGTCGATGGTCTGGCCCAGAACGGAGATCTCGCGATGGACCCAGACCGCGTTCAGGGGCAGGAAAGCGGCCAGGAAGATCGCGAACCCCGCGCCCAGGCTGGCGACGGAGGCGCTCCCCGCCACGATGAAACGCTGCCATCCGAAGAGGAAGGCCGCCGTCTCGCCGTAGGACTTCTTCAAGTAGACGTACTCGCCGCCGGCCTCGGGCAGCATCGCCCCCAGCTCCGCGTAGCTCAGCGCTCCCGCCAGCGACAACAGGCCGGCGGCCACCCACGCCGCCAACACCAGCGCGGGGATTCCCAGGTCCTGGGTCATCACCGCCGTCTTGAGGAACACGCCCGACCCGATGACCGTGCCCACCACGAGGGCGGTCGTGTCGGTCGCGGTCAGGCCCCGGATCAGCTGCCTCCTCGGCGCGTCCATGTGGGGACGATAATAGCGGGCGAACGGCCCCGGGGCAGACATGTATTTCGATGCGCACGCCGTCCCCGTCATCGACGTGTCGGGTCTGTTCGACGCAGCCTCGGCCCGCGCGGCGGTGGCGGCGCAGATCGGCGAGGCGTGCCGCGCCCAGGGCTTCTTCTACGTCACGGGCCACGGCGTGGATCCGCGGATCTGCGATCGTCTCGTGGCCGCGAGCCGCCAATTCTTCGCGCTCGACCAGGCCACGAAGATGCAGGGGCGCATGTCGCTGGGTGGGCGGGCCTGGCGCGGCTACTTTCCCGCCGGAGGCGAGCTGACCTCGGGCCGGCCCGACTGGAAGGAAGGCCTGTACCTGGGCTCGGAGCTGCCCGACGACCACCCGCTGGTGCGGGCGCGCACGCCGCTTCACGGCCGCAACCTTTTTCCGAGCCTGCCCGGGCTGCGCGGGGCGGTGCTGGCCTATATCGACGCCCTCACGCGCCTCGGGCACACCCTCATGGAAGGCATGGCCCTCAGCCTGGCCCTCGACGCGACCTATTTCGCCGACCGCTACACCGCGGACCCCTTGATCCTGTTTCGGATCTTCAACTATCCCTCACGGCCTGGACCCGTGAGCCAGGACGTGCAGTGGGGCGTGGGCGAGCACTCCGACTACGGCCTCTTGACCATCCTCTGGCAGGACGACGTGGGTGGCCTGCAGGTGAAGACCCGCGAGGGCTGGATCGAGGCGCGGCCCCTGCCCGGGTCCTTCGTCTGCAACATCGGCGACATGCTCGACCGCATGACGGGCGGGCTCTACCGCTCCACTCCGCATCGCGTTGCCCTCAACACGTCGGGCCGCGACCGCCTGTCGATGCCCTTCTTCTTCGACCCGCACTTCGAGGCGCGGGTGCGTCCGATCGCGGGCCTGGCCCCGTCCGCGGCGGCGCAGGACCGCGTGGCCCGCTGGGACGGAGCGAACATCCATGCCTTCGACGGCACCTACGGCGATTACCTGCTGGGCAAGGTCTCGAAGGTCTTCCCCGATCTGCGCCGCGAAGTGCTGTAGAGGGTCTCGCCTTATGGCGAGGTCACTCGGACCAGGTCGAGGCCGTCCACGCGCGCGTTGCCAAGCTGCACCGCCCAGTGGAGGTGAGGAGCGGTCACGCGGCCGGTCGCGCCCACGAGTCCGATCACCTCGCCCGCATCGACGACGCGGCCGGGCTGCACGCGCGATTCGCTCAAATGGCCGTAGAAGCTGAAGAGGCCGAGGCCGTGGTCGAGGAGAATCGTGCGGCCGGAGAAGAAGAGATCCTCGTCCAGCACGACGCGTCCGCGCTGCATGGCATGCACGGGAGTCCCTTCCGGCGCGCCGAGATCCACCCCGGTGTGAGGGGAGCGCGGCTGGCCGTTCAGTATCCGGCGGCGGCCGAAGCTGGACGAGGGTCGGGCATCGTCGAGTGGAATGCGAAACGGACCGTGCCAGAGCCGCTCGGTGGTCACGGCCTGGAAGAGGGCCTTGAGACGCGCGGTCTCGCGCGCCGCGCGCGCCTGATCCTGGGGGCTCAGCTCGACGAACCGCTGCGGCAACTGCAGGTGCTCCTCCGGAAACACGACCGCCTTGATCGAGAGGACGACCGTGCACGGGCGGTCGAGACCACGCTGCACGAGGACGCGCGCGTCCCCCGGCCGCTGCGCGAGGTCGACACCGACGAGGGTGCGCCATGGTCCCTGGGCTTCATCGCGCCAGAAGCCGATTGCTTTCCCTTGCCAGGTCGCGGCCGGCTCGCCGGCTGCGGCCTCCGTTTCCAGCTCGAGGAGAACGACTCCTCCCTGCGGCGGGGCGGAGGTGCCGGCGCGGACACGCGCCGGATCGCAGGCCGGGGGAGCGGAAGGCGCCGGAGCGGCGAGGGCGAATAGAGCGAGGGCGAGCGCGGGATTCATGGCTCGATCACGAGGAGGTCTTCGCCGAAGACGACCTGGCCCTCGAACGACTTGCGGATCTGGGAGAGGACGGCGTCGCGATCGACGACCGCGTCTCCCGGGACATAGTGGCTGAGGACGAGCTTGCGTACGCCCGCGTCGCGAGCAATCCGCCCCACGTCGCGGAAGCTGGTATGGCTGCGCAGGATGTGCTGGACCAGCGGATGGTCGATCGGCTGGCCGACCCACTTCGCGATCTCGGCCGCGTCCTCGAGCAGCACCTCGTGCACGAGCACGTCGGCGTTGCGGGCCAGGGCGATCAGGTTGGCCGAAGGGGCAGTGTCGCCGGAGATGACGACGCTCCAATCCATGGTGTCGAAGCGGTAGGCATAGGCCTCGCGGATCGGCGGGTGTTCGACGCGCGCCGCGCGCACGGTGACCTGCGCATCCTTGTGGGCGATCCCGTCGCTCCGAAACTCGTGCACGCGCACGAGATCGCCCAGCGGCCTCCGGCCTTCGTCCGTGACCCGCGTGGCGATGTCGAATGAGGCCGCGCGCAACCCCGCCTCCACGCTGCGCCGGAGCGGAGGCGGCCCATGCAGCGCCACCTCCGTGTCGAGTCCGGCGGCCCAGGCAAGCAGTGGCAGCGTGACCAGATCCGCGGCGTGGTCCGAATGGTGGTGAGTCAGGAACACGTGCCGCAATGCGCGAAGGGGCAGCCCCGCCAGCACCATCTGGCGCCCCACGCCGTTGCCGCAGTCCACGACGTAGACGGCGTCGCCGATGACGAGCGCCTGCGCCGGCGCCGCGCGCGTGCGCTTGGGGGTCGGCCCTCCGGCGGTGCCGAGCAGGACGAGCTTCTCGCCCGGAGAGGCCGGGGTCAGGAGGCCGAGCAGCAGGAGGAAGGCGATCATGATGATGGCGCTCTCGGCGGAACTCCATTGTGATACACAACGGGAAGAGCGTTTCGCCACGGCACGCGTGATGACGAAATGACATGCACCCGTGCGTCGGACGGCCTCCCCTATTGGTAGACTGAGTCATTGACGCGGCCTGTGCCACCACGTCTCCCTAGCTGGGCGATCAGCGTCCTCTCTGTGCTGGCCGCGGCCGGCCTCGGCCGTCTGCTGGCGCCCTCGGTCGGCGCCGAGTCCGCCTACCTGCTGTTCACGGTCGCGGTCATGGTCAGCGCCCGCTATGGTGGCCTGTGGTCGGGCCTGGCCGCGACGGCCTTCGGCGGGGCGCTGGTGCTGGGCGTCTTCGTGCCGTCACCGGGCTCGCCCGCGCGGTGGCTCCTGCTGGCGGTGTTCCTCGCGGTGGGCGCTTGCCTGTCGTACCTCACCGAGACGTTGGCCGGCAGCGCCGCCGTGGTGCGGGGCCGCGCGGACGATCGCCGACGGCTCGAAGCCGAGCTCGCCGACCTGAGACGCAGCGCGGACGAGCTCCGTCAGGAGGCGGAGGGCCTGCGCGAGAACGGGCGCCTCAAGGATGCCTTCCTCGCCACCGTCGCCCACGAGCTCCGCACTCCGCTGAGCGCCATGCTGGGATGGGCTCACGTCCTCCGCGAAGAGAAGGTCGACGAGGCGACGGCCGTTCGCGCACTGGACGCGATCCTGCGCAATGCCCGCGCGCAGATGCGCCTCATCGCGGACCTCCTCGACGTCTCCCGGATCGTGGCCGGGACCATGCAGGTCGAGATGCAAGCCGTGGAGCCGGTGGCCGTGATCCGGGCCGCCCTCGAGACCGTCCGCCCCGCGGCGGAGTCCAAGGGCATCACGCTGACCTCGAACGTGGATGCGGAAGCGGGTCCCGTGACCGGAGACCCCAGCCGGCTCCAGCAGGTCCTGTGGAACCTCCTCACGAATTCCATCAAGTTCACTCCCAAGTGCGGCACGGTGGGCGTGCGCGTCCAGGCGGTGGACGGGCAGGTGGAGGTGACGGTGGAGGACAGCGGGCCCGGCATCCCGCCGGCCTTCCTGCCCCACGTGTTCGAGCGTTTTCGACAGGCCGGCGGCGAGGCCACGCGTGGAAAAGGTGGACTGGGGCTGGGCCTGGCCATCGCCCGCAAGGTCGTCGAGCTGCACGAGGGCACCATCGTCGCCGCGAACCGCGATCCCGGCCCGGGAGCCGTCTTCACCGTGCGCCTACCCATCAAGGTTTTGCGTCCGGGTGAAGCCAGGCCGGTGGCGGGGCCGCCCGCGGCCCCGGAGCCGGAATCCAGCGGCCGGATGCCGTCGCTCGAAGGCCTGCTCGTCCTCGTGGTGGACACCGACGAGGCGCGCGAGATGGTGGCCACGATCCTGCAAAAGCGCGGCGCTCGCGTGACGGGGCTGCCCTCGGTCCAGGAGGCCTTCGCGGTCATCGCCGATCAGCGGCCCGACGTCCTGCTCCTGGACCTCGAGCTCGCCGATGCCGGTGAGGACTCCCTGATCCGGAAGCTCCGCGCCTTGCCCGCGGAAGAAGGGGGAGCGACCCCGGCCGCGGCCCTCGCCGCCTTCGGCGCGGGCGACCGCACCCGCGCCCTGCTCTCCGGCTTCCAGCTCCAGCTCGCCAAGCCCGTCCGACCGGCCGAGCTCGTGGCCGCGGTGGCGAGTCTGGCCGGACGCACCCGCCAGCCCACGGAAGCCCAGGCCGCGCGGGCCTAGCGGAAATTCCCTCCTACGACGCCAGCTCGTCGCGCAGCGCGCGGAGCGGCGAGAGCCGCATGCCCCGGCGGGCGGGGACGGCGCAGGCAAGGAGGGCCGTGGCCGCCAGCACGACGACCGCGCTGCCAAGCGTCAACGGGTCGGTGGCCCCCACGCCGAACAGGAGGCTCGCCATCAGGCGTGTGAACGCCAGCGACGCGGCCAGGCCCAGGGCCAGCCCGGCGAAGGTCAGGCCCAGCCCTTCGCGGAGGACCAGCTTCATGATTTCCAGCGGGCCGGCTCCCAGCGCCATGCGGACACCGAACTCGCGGGTGCGCTCGGCGACCGAGTAGCTCATCACGCCGTAGATCCCGATGCACGCGAGCACCAGGGCCAGCGTGGCGAAGGCGGAGACGACGCGCTCGACGAGCCGGGTCCGCCCCACGGATCCGCCCACGATCTCGTCGAGGCTCTGGACACCGCTCACCGCGATTTCGGGATCGAGGCGGGCGATCTCCTGCCGTACGGCGGCCACGATCGGCCGCGGATCCGACGCGGAGCGGACGAGCAGCGTCATGGCGGGCCACGGGGTCTGAGCGAGGGGCAGGTACATCTCCTCGACGCTGGGCAAGTCCAGCGAGCGGAACTTCACGTCGCCCGCGACCCCCACGACCTCGCGCTGCACCTTGTCCCGCGAGTTCGCGAGATGCTTGCCGATCGGATCGGCGCCCGGCCAGTAGCGGCGCGCCGTCGTCTCGTTGACGATGACGACGGGCAGGCTGCGGGCGGTGTCGGCGGCGGTGAAGGCGCGGCCGCGCCGGATGGGAGTGCGCGTGGCCTCGAAGTAGTCCGGAGTCACCTGGTGCTGTGCGATCACCGGGTCCTTGCCGAGGCCCTGACAGACCTGCCCTTCCGGGCAGAAGAACACGAGCCGGAACAGTCCTCCCAGAGGTACGTAGTCGGTCGCGGCGGCGGCCTTCACCCCGGGGAACGTGGCCGTTCGCTCCAGGAGCTGGCGGAAGAACTCCGCCTGCCGCGGCGGGTCGGCGTAGCGGCTCGTGGGAAGGACGACGGGGATGGCCGTCACGCCCTGCGCTTGAAAGCCAGGGTCGATGCTGAAGAGGCCGGCCAGCGTCCTGATCAAGAGGCCGGCGCCCGTGAGAAGGACGAGGGCCACCGCCACCTCGCCCACGAAAAGGACGCGCAGGCGCCGCCGGGCGGCGCCGTCCGAGGACGCGCGTCCGCCCTCGCCCAGACCGCGCTGCGGATCGCTGCGGGCCGCGTGCAGCGCCGGGGCCACGCCAAAGGCCAGGGCGGTGGCGCATCCGAGAGCGAGTGAGAACAGCAGCACCGGGCCGTCCACGTGCATCTCTTCCACGCGCGGCAACGTCCCCGCGGTGACGCTCTGCACGAGGGGGACGGTGGCCATGGTCAGCAGGACGCCCAGGGCGCAGCCCACGAGGGAGAGGGTGAAGCTCTCGACCAGGAGCTGGCCCACCAGACGGGACCCGGTGGCGCCCAGCGCCTTCCGTACGGCCATCTCCCGCACCCGTGCGCTGCCCCGTGCGAGCTGCAGGCTGGCCACATTGGTGCAGACGATCAGGAGCACGGAACCGACGGCCGCCAGCAGGATCCCCAGGGGCTGCCGGGAGTCGGCGAGGAGGCTGTCCGTGAGCCACTGGGCCTGGAGCTGGAAATGCTCGGCGTCCACGTAATCGCCGTATTGCTGGCGGTAGCGCGCGTTGATCAGGTCGAGCTCCGCCTGCACCTGGGCCATCGTTTCGCCGGACCGAAGGCGCGCCACGAGCGAGAGGTACGACGCTCCCGAATGGACCTGGGCGGGGGTCATGAAGTCCGGCTCGAAGACCCGCGGCAGCCAGACCTGGGGCTCGGGAGACTGAAGCGGGAAATGGAAGGCCGGCGGCAGGATGCCGACGATC
>DASTLK010000150.1:0-2973 GCA_035715025.1 Vicinamibacteria bacterium | reverse complement strand
ACGCCGTGCGCTTGCGCGCGCTGCTGTGGTCGGTGCACCGCGACGCGGGCTCGGTCCCGTTGCTCGCGGGCGCGCCCTCGGTGCGCATCGACCCGCGCGTGCCGTCGGCGTTCTATGTCGCGTGCGGCTACGTGCCGGCGGGCCCGCGTGCGGTGCGCGCGGATCGCGCAGAGAGGCTCGCGGCGGAAGCGCGCAAGAGAAACCGAGAGGGAAAGCCGGTCGAGGTGGCGCAGCTGGCTGCGATGGCCGGCTGCCCGGCAGAGGATGTCGAAGCGATCCTGGCCGCCCTGGGTTTCGTTCGTGACCGCGGCGGCGTATTCCGGGAAGGTGCTCGCCGCGCCACGACCCGCGGGGCCAGATGATCGATTGTCGTTGTCGTTGTTTCTCTACCTACCTCTCGAAACGCACCCCCGCCGCGCGCGCGCTGACCTTCGCCTCGTCGAGATCCCGCTGCTTCTCGGACAGCTTGCGCTCCGCCTTCTCGAGGTCCTCGAGCGCATCCGTCACGTCGCGCTGGGCCTTGTCGCGCGCATCGACGTCGCCGGCCACCGCGACGGCATGAGCACGCCGTGCTTCCACTTCCGCTTCGTGCCGCCGGACCTTCGCCTGCGCTTCCTGCACGTCGGCTTCCCTATCGCGCACGCGGCCGATCCACTCGCGCGCCTTGTCCTCCGAAATCTCGGTCGCGCGCGGCGCGGCCGCGGCCGCGTTGGAGACGACGCCCGAGGGCGCCGTGGCCGCGGACATGACCGGGGCGGCGACGGGTGGCGCGGGCTGCTCCCCCCGCACGCGCAAGAGGTCGGCGTCCGTGAACGCCGTCTTGCGTGTCGGCTCGCTGGGCGGGGCGATGGACGTCATCCCCGTCGGCTCGGCGGCGGAGGTCGGGAGGGGGCCGCCCTGGATGGCAAGCGCGGCCATGCTGGGCGGAACGCCCTGGTTGTAGCCGACGACCGGCGGATAGCTGAGGACAGGAGGCGTCCACGTCGGCGGCGGGGCGGAAGCGGCGGCGAGCGTCGCGGACGAGGCCTCCACCGAATCCTGGATGGGGGCCCCGCGGAACAGGCTACGAATCCACAGCCCCGCGGCCAGCGCGATGATGACGGCGACGGCCAGCATCGCGCGCAGGGCGCCGCGACCCGACCCGGTCGCCGTGGCCGCAACCTTCGGCGGCGCGGAGTGAAACACGGGCGTGCCCGCCAGGACGGCGTCGCATCGCGAACAGCGCAGGTCCTGCACCTTGTGGCGTGCCCCGCACTTCGGGCAGACCCTGTAGTCTCCGGCTCGCCAGACTTCGGTTGGCATCGGCGCCTCCGCGAGGGGTTCTACCCCTGTGCGCACGGGGGAAGTGCAAGACCCGGGCCAGGCGAGCCGGCCCCCTGCATGTCTTTGACGACGCAGGAAGACTAGTGCGGGATCACTCCCAGGGGAGCCCGCCGCTGGAACATTTGATAGAGGTGGTGCGCCTCGTGGTGGGTGAGGTACTCGACGCAGAAGTGCACGTCGTAGCTTGGGTACTCGGGGTGCTGGCCCGGGCGATGCCAGTCGGCCGGACGCAGCTCTTCGAGCCGAGCGATCAGGCGCTCCCGACGCATCCGGAACGAGGCCAGGGTATCGACGGTCGTCCGCCGCACGCGCTCGTCGAATCCCGGGTCGCCGTCCGGCTCGTAGGGAGGGAGCTTGGGGTTCTCCTGCCCGAGCATCGCCTCGACGCGCTCGTCGAAGACCTCGTGGATGCGATCGAGGTGGCAGATCAGCTCCTTGACCGACCATTTGTCCGGGACCGTGCGGCGGGCGAGTTCCGCTTCCGAGAGCCCCGCCACCATCCGCGTCACGTCCTCCACCTGCCCCTGCAGCCGCTCGACGATGCGCGCGTGCACCGCGTGCTTGTCATGGGGTCCGCGCGCCAACCTGGCGTCCTCGGCCATCATCTACCTCCGTGCCACCCTATCCTCCAGCATAACGCTGCACGGGCGCGGAGCGCGTGGGATCATCGGCCCCATGGGCGAGGCGGCGACCGGCCCCCGGCCCGATCTGCACGGGTGGATGCGGGACGCCTTCCTCCGGCTGCTCGGGGCGGTGTACCTCGTCGCCTTCCTGTCCCTGTGGGTCCAGGGCGAGGGCCTCATCGGCTCGCGGGGCGTCTTGCCCATCCGCGAGCTCCTCGACCTCGCGCGCGAGCGAATGGGCGCTTCCCGATACTGGGTGCTGCCCACCGTCTTCTGGATCGCCGATGGGGACGCCGCGCTGCACGTCGTATGCGCGGCCGGGACCCTCCTCTCTCTCGTCGCGCTCCTGGGCCGCGCGCGGGCGCTCGTCATGCTGGGACTCTGGGTCCTGTACCTGTCGCTGGCCGTGGCGGGGGAGGACTTCCTGTCGTTCCAGTGGGACGCCCTCCTCCTCGAGGCCGGACTGCTCGCGGTGGTGCTGGCGCCGCGCGGGATCCTGCGGCGACGCCCCGCTCCCGCGCCGCTCCTGATCATCTGGATGTACCGCTGGCTTCTCTTCCGCCTGATGTTCGGATCGGGCGTGGTGAAGCTGCGCAGCGGCGACCCGACCTGGCGCAGCTTCACCGCCCTCGAGTACCACTACGAGACGCAGCCCCTGCCGACCTGGATCGGCTTCTACGCGCACCACCTGCCCGCGCGCGTTCAGGTGACGTCCGCCGCGGTCATGTTCGTCATCGAGCTGCTCCTGCCGTTGCTCATCTGGCTCCCCCCGCCGTGGCGCCGCCTTCCGCTCGTGGCGTTCGTGGGCTTCCAGGTCTTGATCGCGGCCACCGGGAACTACGCGTTCTTCAACGTCCTCACCATCGCGCTCTGCGTCTTTCTGGCCGACCCCGGCGTACTGCCGCGGCGATGGCGCCCGAACGCCGACCCCGGCGAGACGGCCCCCACCCTGTTCGGTCCCTGGCCGCGCGCGGTGCTCGTCCCCTTCGTCGGCGTGGTGGCGCTCGTCTCGGCTCTTCAGTTCACG
>DASTLK010000149.1:0-3970 GCA_035715025.1 Vicinamibacteria bacterium | reverse complement strand
TCCTGTTGGCGGATCAGGATGACGAGTTGCCAGATCTGCTCTTCCGTGAGGGCGTCCTTGAAGGCGACCATCGCCGTTCCTTTCCGGCCCTCGCGAATGGTCTCGACGACGTGCGCGTCGTCGCCGCCGAATGTCCACACGCCGTCGATCAAGCTGCCCGCGGCTCCGCCCTCGAGGTTGCGGCCGTGACAGGCGACGCAATGCTGGTCGTACACGACCCACGCCTTCACCGTCGGATCGCCCGGCCCGCGTCCGGCCCGCGCGTTGCGAGGCGGGCCCGGCTCGGACGGCGCCGCGAGGCTCAGGGTGGCGGTGGCGGCCAGGGTCCAGGCAGCCACGGACGCCCGAGTTCGCCGATGGCCTACTCGAAGCACCGTTCGAGCAGCGCCTGGCCGATGCCCGACTTGTTGCCGGGCGTGCACGTGTTGCCGGTGGGAGCGCAGCACCAGCACGCGTCCTTGACTTCGGCCCGCTCCCCCGGGGGGATGACGGACTCGGTGACGGCGCCCGATGCCGCCGGGCCGCAGGCGTTGCCGACCGCCGCCGCGCTCCGCAGGACGACGCGCGCGCCGGTCAGGTTCACGTAGACCGGCTTGGCGGCGGCGCCGGGGAAGGCGAGGGCGGTGACCCGCTTCTCGTTGGGCGCGGTCTGGCGATAGATGACGATCACCGGAGTTCCTGCCTTGAATTTCGCCGCCTCCGCGATCACGGCCGGACCGAACCGCCAGGTCAGGGTCTCCCCGGCGTCGGACTTCATGATCACGCTGCTCAGGCGGCTATCGACGCCCTGCAGCGTGCCGCGCACGCTCTTGTGGACGCGGGCCGGTTCCGGCGAGGCCTGCGCCGCGGCGGGCGGGGGAGGCGCGCCCAGGAAGAGGGCGAGCAGGAAGGATGAGGCCGAGAGCGCGCTCGTCCGGGACCAGTGCATGTCGCTTTCCCCAGGGGGTCGTCCGGCGCCCCGCCGACGGTGCGCAGGGTATCACCGATACGAATGGCGGAAACGTGGCTCGCGCGCTTGGAGTACGATGCCCGCGCGGTACTCACGTGACCGATCGCAAGCTGGTCGAGCAGGAAAGCGGGCGCTTGGACGAGCAGAGCCGAATCCTTGCCCGGATCTCGGCCAACGCGCCTCTCGAGGAGACCCTCTCCGCGGTGGCGCGCCTGGTCGAGTCCTCCTGCCCCGAGACGCTGTGCACGATCCTCCTGCTCGACGAGGACGGAGAGCACCTGCGGCATGGAGCCGCGCCGAGCCTTCCCGAGGCCTTCGTCAAGGCCATTGACGGACAGGAGATCGGTCCGGCCGCGGGCTCCTGCGGCACGGCCATGTTCCGCCGCGCCGCAGTCGTGGTGACCGACATCCGGCAGGACCCGCTGTGGACCGGGTTTCGGCATCTGGCCGCGCTGGCCGGCGTGCGGGCCTGCTCGTCGACGCCGATCCTGTCGGACGACCAGCGCGTGCTGGGCTCGTTCGCCGTGTACTACCGTGAACCCCGGCCTCCCACCGCGACGGAGAGGGAAGCGGTCGAGATCGCGACGCACCTCGGCGGCATCGCGATCCAGCACGGGCGGGCCCAGGAGGCGCTCCGCCGCAGCGCCGAATACCTGACGGACAGCGAGGAGCGCTTCCGCGAGATCGCCGAGAACATACGTGAGGTCTTCTGGATCACCGACCTCGCCAAGCAGCGCATGCTCTACATCAGCCCGGCCTACGAGGCGATCTGGGGCCGCACCTGCGCGAGCCTGTACGAGAGCCCGATGTCGTTCGTCGAGGCCATACACCCCGAGGACCGGGAGCGCGTCCTGGCCAAGATGTCGAGCCAGTCCAGCGGCGAATACGACGAGGTCTACCGGATCCTGAGACCAGACGGCTCGCTGCGGTGGATCCACGACCGCGGATTCCCCGTCCCGGGGCCGAGGGGCGTCGTGGAACGAATCGTCGGGAGCGCACAGGACATTACGGAGCTGAAGCAGGCGGAGCAGGCGCTGCGGGAGACCGAGGGCCGCTATCGGAGTCTTTTCGAGAGCGCTCCCGACGGCATCCTCGTGGCCGATTCCAACGGCACGTACGTCGACGCGAATCCCAGTGTCCTGTCCATGCTCGGATACTCACGCGACGAGCTGATCGGGATGAGGTCCGAGGACATCCTCGTCCCCCGGGAGCATGAGCGGGTGGGCTCGGCGCTCACGGACATCAATCGGGGCGTCGAACACCGACACGAATGGCAATTCCGGCGCAAGGATCGGTCCCAGTTCCACGCCGACGTCATGGCCACCGTGATGGCCGACGGCCGGATATTGGCCCTGGTCCGCGACGTCACCGAGCGCAAGCGCGCCGTCGAAACGCTGCGCGAGAGCGAGCGCCGCTTTCGCGACATGCTCGCGAATCTCCACCTCGCCTCCCTGATGCTCGACCGGGAGGGGCGGATCACCCACTGCAACGACTTCCTGCTGCGGCTGACGGGCTGGATGGCGGACGAAGTGCTCGGCCGGAGCTGGTTCGAGCTGTTCGTGCCGCCCGGACAGGACGACGTCAAGGACGTCTTGTCGTCGCTCCTGGCCGACCGACCCGAGGCCTGGCATCACGAGAACGAGATCCTCACCCGGACCGGCGCGCGCCGCCTGATCCGCTGGAACAACTCGGTCCTGCGCTCCGAAACGGGCGAAGCAATCGGGATGGCGAGCATCGGGGAAGACATCACGGAGCACAAGCGGCTGGAGGAGCAACTGCGCCAGTCCCAGAAGATGGAGGCCGTCGGGAGGCTGGCCGGTGGCGTCGCCCACGACTTCAACAACATCCTGGGCGTCATCACCGGGTATGCCGATCTCCTCAAGCGCAAGACGCCGGAGGGTCACCCCGACCGGCGCCGGATCGACGAGATTCTCCGCGCGGCCCAGCGGGCGGCCGGACTCACGCGGCAGCTCCTGGCCTTCAGCCGCAAGCAGGTGCTGGAGCCGAAGGTCCTCGAGCCCAGCGTCGTCGTCGTCGACATGCGCGGGATGCTGGAACGGCTCATTGGCGAGGACGTCGACTTCGCGATGAAGGCCAGGGCCAAGGGCCGCGTCAAGGTCGACCCCGGACAGCTCGAGCAGGTCCTGATGAACCTGGTGGTGAACGCGCGGGACGCCATGCCCATGGGCGGATCGCTGACCATCGAGACGGCAGACGTGGACCTGGAGCAGGAGTACGTCCAGCGCCGCGAGGTGGCCGTGCAGCCCGGCCGCTACGTCATGATCGCGGTCGCCGACACGGGCGCGGGGATGGATGAGGCGACGCAGGCCCGGGTCTTCGAGCCGTTCTTCACCACCAAGGCCGAAGGGAAGGGCACGGGCCTTGGTCTCGCGACGGTTTACGGAATCGTGAAGCAAAGCGGGGGCTACATCTGGATGCAGAGCGAGGTCGGAGAGGGCACGGTCTTCCGCGTGTACCTGCCGCGCGTCGAGGAAGCCGTGGCCAGGGAACTGGAGCGCCCGGCGGCTCCCCGCCGCTCGGCCACGGAGACCGTGCTCGTCGTCGAAGACGAGCCGGCGGCCCGGGAGTTGGTCGGTGAAGTCCTTCGCGCGGAAGGCTACCGCGTGCTCCTGGCCGCGAACGGGCAGGAGGCCGTGGAGATGGCCGCCCGCGCGTCGGAGCCCATCCACCTGCTTCTCACCGACGTCGTCCTGCCGAAGCTGAGTGGCCGCGCGGCCGCGCAGCAGATCTGCGCCGTGCACCGCGGCGCGAAGGTCATCTACATGTCGGGCTATACGGACGACCAGGTCTCGCCCCACGGCGTGCTGGAGCCGGGCATCATCCTGCTGCAAAAGCCGTTCAGTCCCGAGGATTTGACCCGGCGCGTCGGGGAGATCCTGGACGACCGCTGACTGAGTCAGGGAGGTCCGGCCCCGATTCGCGTCTGCAGTGACGCGGTGCTACCGTAGCCTCGCAGTTCCGGGCTCCCACCCCTTCCGCGCGGCGCGGGACAGGCGGCGC
>DASTLK010000148.1:0-8385 GCA_035715025.1 Vicinamibacteria bacterium | reverse complement strand
GCCGCCGTCAGCTTCTCGCCCGCGCTCTTGTAGGCGTCCATGGCCGCGTCGAGGTCGTGCGTCGACTGCAGCAGGCGGCCGAGCTTCAGGGAGACGTCGCCGGATGCGCTGGGCATGGCGGCCGCCTTCTCCAGCAGCTCCTTGGCCCCGGCGGCATCTCCCGCCGCCGCCTTCTCCTCGGCCTGGCGGACCAGGTCCTCGGCCGAGACCGCGGCCTTGGCCGCCGCCTCCGGCTTCTTCTTGTCCTTCTCCTTGTCCTTGTCGGCCGCGGACGGCGAGACGAGCAGCAAGGCCAGCAGCCAGGCAGCGTGGGTCATGGCGACCTCCGGGGCAGGAATGTGGGGATCGTAGGCCCGGGCTCGCGTCCTCGTCAATGGGGGCTACAATCCCACCCTCATGGCCGAAAGCGACGACTCGCTCGACGGGCTGCGCGACGCCATCCGCCGCCGCGGGGAGACGAACACCGCCACCGAGGAGCAGCGCTTCCAGTCCCTGGCCCGCGAATACGAGGTGGCGGTCGCGAGCCTGGTGGCGAGCATCCGCGAGGTCGCGAGCGCGGTGCCGGAGCTCACGTTCGCCACCGAAGACGAGAAGGAGGCCTTCACGTCGCCCGCCTTTCCCGGCCGCAGCGTGGACATCAAGGACCAGCGCGCGCGCATCACGCGCGGCGAGGACTTCCTGCTTTTCGATCCGACGGCGGGAGCGCTGGCCAGCGCGATGGGCCAGGTGCGCCTCTCCTCCTCGCGCCCCATCCCGTTCCTGATGGAGCGGACGCTCTACCTCGTGCGCGGCGGGCCGGAGGGGTCGTGGTGGGGCTATCGCTCCGCGGAGGACCCGGCCAAGTTCGCGCTGCCGTTCACGCGCAAGGCCCTCGTCCGGATGCTGCGCGCCGTCTTCGCCTGAGCGCGGCGATCAGTACCAGCCCAGCTCCGTCGCTCTCTTGAAGACGGCCAGGCCCAGCGTGCATCCGATGGCCAGCGCGGCGTAGGCGTTGACGAACGCGGCGGCCAGGCTTCCCGCGAAGGGGATGAGGCCGAGCACGTAGGCGGCGACGGTCTGGCCGACGACGATGGCCAGATAGATCGCGAGGGCCTGCCAATAGGTGCCGCCCATCTTCTTGATGGTGTCGACGCCGATCGCGGGGCTGAGGGTGGAGAGCATGCGCCTCGTCCGCGCGGCCACGGTGAGGGCGATCGGCAGATAGGCGACCATCCAGATCACGGCGATCACGATGCCGAGCATCACGATCGGGCCGACGATCGAGCCGCCCTCGCGTTGCGCCTCGAAGGGGCTGGGCCCGGCGAACGAGTCTCCGCCGGTCAGGACGGAGGCGCCCGGGATCAGGAACACGAACAGGAAGAAGGGTCCCGCGCTGATCAAGAGCGCGGCCAGGCTCAGCCGCATCGAATGCGCGATCGCGGACGGGTTCCGGAAATCGGGCATGAGGTCGCGCAGGTGTCCGACCGAGACCTTGGAGAGGGCGTGGAACGAGTACCAGGTGAGGACGACCTTCGAGAGCAGGGTCATGACGCCGGCGAAGCCCGCGAAGAGGCCGAAGAACCGGGTGAAAAGCAGGCACGCGAGGCCCAGGA
Organism: Vicinamibacteria bacterium; assembly: GCA_035715025.1. Lineage (GTDB taxonomy): Bacteria > Acidobacteriota > Vicinamibacteria > Fen-336 > Fen-336 > AA29. The sequence goes on along the minus strand of DASTLK010000148.1, from coordinate 6,793 downwards.
ACCAGGGGAACAGGGACAGCAGCACGAAAGCCCGCGTATCGCCCAGCGGATAGCCGGCGATCACCCCGATCTCGTCCATCATCGATCGCTCGAGCTGCCTGGCCTTGTCCTGCATCTCCTCGTAGGCCGCGGCGGCAACGCCGGGACCTCCGCACGAGGGACAGGTCGCGGCGTCCTGGACCTTCTGCACGCATTCGCCGCAGAAACCCTTCGCGCAATTCGGACAGACGTGCTCGCTGCGGACCTGCGGGTGGTTCTGGCAGCGGCGCCAGGGAATGGGAAGGGAGTGCGGGCGCTCCGCGGCGGCGGTGGTGGCGGGGATCGCGCCGCTCCCGGAGCGCGAAGCCGCCGGTCGCGCCACCGCGGCCGCGGCGGCCGTCGGTCGGGCGGCGGGAGCGCCGGCGGGACGCGGGGACAACGGTGGCGGCTTGAGGGTGACTCCCCCGGGATCGGCGGCGGCGAACGCCGCCGCGGCACGCGCGTTCGCGGCGCGGATCTCCGCGACACGGTCCGCGTTGGCGGCGGCGACCCTCACCACGCCCGTGCTCGGCCCCGGCGGATCGAACGAAACAGGCTCCGGTCCCGCCGCCTCGGCCACGGATGCGACCGCGAACAAGTGACCGCAGCGGCACTTCGCCTTGAGGTTGGGCACGGCCGCCCTTTCCGCCGGCACCGTGATGACGTGCGCGCAGCTGGGACAGGCAACCTGCATGTCCGCTCCTCTCGCTGGAACGGATTGTAGCGTCCGGGGGGCACCGCGCGAGGTCCGCCGCGGGGGGGTGTGACCGGGCTTACCTTGTCGAGGCGAAGGTGGCGACGGCGCTTGCGGGCGCCGGCGCTGCGGGATCGGGCACGTCCAGCAGCGGGGCCTGCCCCGCGTCGTGCCGATACACGTCCGGGAGGAACCGGACCGTCCCGTCCGCGTCCACCCAGACGGTGAAGTATCCGATCGAGACCGGAATCGGCTCCGGCAGCGACACCGTGCTCTCGCGACCCGCGTGCATGGCGGCCCTGATGCGCGCGGGCGACCATCCGGAGAGCCCATCGAGCACCCAGCGCGCCAGGGACTCCGGCTTCTCCAGACGCACGCAGCCGTGGCTGAAGGTCCGCCGGGGGCGGAGGAAGAGCGCGTCGTTCGGAGTGTCGTGCAGGTAGACGTTGAACGGGTTCGGCAGCTCGAACTTCACGAGGCCGAGTGAATTGCCCGCGCCCGGCCGCTGGCGGAAGGAGAGGTCCCGCGTGCCGCGCGTCCAGTCCACTCGCGCCGGATCCACGACCCGGTCGCCGCGGAGCACCTCCAGGTTGAGGCGGCGCAGGGTGCCGCGATCGCGGCGCACGGCGGGCATGGTCTCGTCGAGCGCGATGTTGGCGGGCACATTCCAATACGGGCTGAACACGACGGAGGTCATGTCCTGCACGAACACCGGCGTGGGCGACTCCGGCTTGCCGGTGATGACGCGCATGGCCAGGCTCTCGCGGCCGCCGTCGTAGGCGTGCAGCTCGAAGGCCGGAATGTTCACGAGCAGGGAGCGCGCGGCCGGCGTCCGCTCCTGCCAGCGCCAGCGCTCCAGGTTCAGCGCGATTCGACGGATGCGGTCGCGCACGGAGCAGTCGAGCGCGGCCACCTCTTCCGCTCCGACCACTCCGCTCGCGCCCAGGCCGTGGCGGACCTGGAATCGCTTCAGCGCGGCGACGGTGGCGGGGTCGAAGACGTCCCCGGCGGCCGCCTTCGCGTCGAGGTCGCCCCAGAAAGCAAGGCGGGCGCGCAAGGCGCGGACGGCCATGCCGCGCGCGCCCGGGCGCAACTCGAGGCCCGCGGCAAGGACCGGAACGTCCGTCTCCGCCGCGGCCAGCCCGGCGTAGCGCCGAAGAGCCTCGCGCAGCGCCGCGTATTGCGGATGGGCCGGCCGAACGGCCGCGAGCGCCGCCTCGGGGCCGCTCTCCGCCGCGTGCTGGAGAACGGGCAGGACCTCGAACGACCGGGGACGCAAGCGCCAGAGGACGGTGACCCGGCTCGCGTCGACTCGCCCGTTCGCGAGGTCCGACGCGTAAACGGCAAGGGCCGCGGTGAGCCCGACCTCGCGTGCCGCCGCGGCGTCCCCTTCTTCGCTTCCGCTGGCCGCCTGCAGTATGCGCGGAGCGCCTCCGGCGAGGACGATGGGCTGGTAGCGGGCGGGATCGAGGCCTTCGTCAGCGATGTGGCCGAGCGCGTCCACCAGCCTCCGGCCGGCCGGCGTGAGCGCGGTGCCGGAAGTCCAGACCGGCTGATCCCCGCGCGCCGCGTAGAAGGCCTGGACCCCCGCCCAGATCGCTCGACCACCGGCGGTGGCGCACAGCGGCTGCGGCGAGCCGCTGGCGTCGAGCCAGGCGCGGACGGCGGCGGGGCCGGCCGAGTTCAGGCGGGCGGCGCTGGAATCCGGGAGCTGGGCGAACGCGGACGAGGCGGCAAAGGCGACGGCCGCCACCCGCAGAGCGGCGAAGATGGATGAAGCCATGGCACCGAGGAACCTTTCGTCGGGCCGCGGGGATATGGTGTGGCGCCCCCGAAGACCCGCTTATGAATCCGACCTGCCCGGGCATCGGTGCAAGCCCCGTGCCCACGGGCTGGATCCCCCTGACCAACCAGGAGCGCGGCGCCCGCAAAGCGGGCGGCGCAGCGGTGGGGGGTTTCAGGGGGGGAGCTCACGGCGCTCAGGGTGAGGCGTGAGTTCCCCTCCTGAGATTAAAGATACGATGCGAATTCGTGGCCACCCATACGCATTTCCGGACCTGCTCGCTGTGCGAGGCGATGTGCGGCCTGGCCATTGAGGTCGACGGCGATCGGATCCTCTCCATTCGTGGCGACGACGAGGACGTCTTCAGTCGCGGCCACATCTGCCCGAAGGCAGTGGCCTTGAAGGATCTGCACGAGGATCCGGACCGGCTGCGGCGCCCCCTTCGCCGTCGGGGATCCGACTGGGAGGAAATCGGCTGGGACGCCGCCCTCGACCTCGCGGCGGAGCGGCTCCTGGAGGTGCAACGCGCGCACGGCCGCCACGCGGTCGCCGTCTACCAGGGCAACCCGACCGTCCACAACTACGGCGCCATCCTGTACGGACAGATGCTGCTGCGCGCGCTGCGGACGCGCAGCCGTTTCTCCGCGACCTCCGTCGACCAGCTCCCCCACATGCTGGCCTCGCTGCTGATGTTCGGCCACCAGCTCCTCCTGCCCGTCCCGGACATCGACCGCACGTCGTTCCTGCTCGTGCTGGGGGCGAATCCCCTCGTGTCCAACGGCAGCCTGCTGACGGCGCCCGGGATCGAGCGGCGGCTGCGCGCGCTGCTCACACGCGGAGGCCGCCTGGTCGTCGTGGACCCGAGGCGAACGGAGACGGCGGCGATCGCGGACACGCACCTCGCCATCCGGCCCGGGACGGATGCGCTCTTTCTCCTCGCGCTGCTCGAGGTCGTGTTCGAGGCCGGACTCGCCCGCCCGGGACGCCTCCAGCCGATGCTGTCCGGCCTGGACGAGGTGGCGGTGGCGGCCCGCGAGTTCCCACCCGAACGGGTGGCGGCGGCAACCGGACTTCGCGCGGAGCAGATCCGCACGCTCGCGCACGCGTTCGCGAAGGCGCCGAGCGCGGTCGCCTATGGCCGCGTGGGCGTGTCCACCCAGGAGCTGGGCGGAGTGTGCCAGTGGCTCATCTACGTCCTCAACATCGTCACCGGCAACCTCGACCGCGCCGGGGGCACGATGTTCACGCGGCCCGCGGTGGACCTGGTCGCCCTCGGCGATCGGATCGGCCAGCGCGGCCATTTCGGAAAAGGCCACAGCCGAGTGCGGGGGCTCCCCGAGTTCGGAGGCGAATGGCCGGCCGCAGCGCTGGCGGAGGAGATGGAGACGGCGGGCCCGGATCAGATCCGGGCCTTCGTCAGCCTGGCTGGCAATCCCGTCCTCTCGACTCCGAACGGCGCGCGGCTCGAGCGCGCCCTGCCCGGCCTGGATTTCATGGTCTCGATCGATCCCTACCTCAACGAGACCTCCCGGCATGCGCACCTCGTGCTGCCTCCGGTCTCGCCTCTCGAGCGCGACCACTACGACCTCGTCTTCCACCTCCTCGCCGTGCGCAACACCGTGCGCTACTCGCCGGCGCTCTTCGCGCCGCCGCCGGACGGGCGCGAGGACTGGCAGATCCTCCACGGCCTGGCGCGACGGATCGGGACGCGGCGGGGCCGGCAGACGTTCGCCTCGTCGATGATGACGAGGGCGGCCGGCCGACTGGGGCCGCGCGGGATCCTGGCCCTCCTGCTGCGCACCGGTCCCCACGGGCGCGGGCTGCGTCCCTGGGGCCGCGGCCTGACCTTGAAGGCGCTGGAAGGAGCGCCGCACGGCATCGACCTCGGCCCGCTGACGCCGGCCCTCCCGGATGCGCTGCGCACCGCGGACCGTCACATCGCGCTCGCCCCGCCCGTGCTGATGGCCGATCTCCAGCGCGTCCGCGCCCGCTTGATCACGGCCGAGCGCGAGAGCGCGCTCTCCCTCATCGGACGGCGCGAGCTGCTCTCCAACAACTCCTGGATGCACAACAGCGCGCGCCTCACCCGGGGGCGCGACCCGTGCACCCTGCTCATGCATCCGGGGGACGCGAGCGCGCGCGGCCTCGCCGATGGCGACCGCGTGGACGTGCGCTCGCGCGTGGGGCAGGTGGAGGCGACCCTGCGCGTGAGCGAGGACATGCGGCCGGGCGTCGTCAGCCTTCCCCACGGATGGGGACACCACCGCCCGGGCACGCGCCTTCGCGTCGCCGCGCTGCGGCCGGGCGCCAGCCTCAACGACCTGACCGACGAGGCGGAGGTGGACGCTCTCTGCGGCACCGCCGTCCTGAGCGGCGTCCCCGTGGAAGTCTGCCGATCGGGCGCACTCGCGCCTCCTCTCCTGGGTTAGTCTGGTCGTGCGACGCGTACTGCCATTCGGGCAGATTCCTGATGGGTCCAATCCGTGCTGATGAGGAATGTATCCCGAATACGTTCAGGGACACGTTCGTGCTACCCCTTGTGTTAGAGTCGGCGGCAGTTCCCAATATCTAGGGGTTGGTCGCCTATGCGCCTCGAGCGGGTCGAGATCGTCGGCTTCAAGTCCTTCTGCGACAAGCAGGAACTGTCCTTCCAGGGGGGCGTGACGGGGATCGTCGGGCCCAATGGCTGCGGCAAGAGCAACATCTCGGACGCCATCTCCTGGGTCCTCGGCGAGCAGAGCGCGAAGAGCCTCCGCGGCGCGTCCATGGAGGACGTCATCTTCAATGGCAGCCAGTCGCGCCAGCCCACGGGCATGGCCGAGGTGAACCTCGAGGTCAGCGGCCTCAACGGCAACAGCCCGGACGGCTCGCCGGAATGCATCGTCACCCGCCGGCTCTATCGCAACGGCGAGAGCGAGTACCTGATGAACGGCCAGGTGTGCCGCCTGCGCGACGTCCACGAGCTGTTCATGGACACCGGTCTCGGCTCCAAGGCGTACTCGATCATCGAGCAGGGCAAGATCGGCCTCATCCTCTCCAGCAAGCCCGCGGACCGGCGCGCGCTGATCGAAGAGGCGGCCGGCATCACCAAGTACAAGGCGCGGCGGCGCCAGACCCAGCTCAAGCTCGAAGCCGCGCAGCAGAACCTTCTCCGCGTGAACGACATCGTCCACGAGGTGGAGAAGCAGCTCGAATCGCTCAAGCGCCAGGCCGGCAAGGCCCGGCGCTACCGCGCCGTGCGCGACGAGATGCAGGCCATCGAGCGCGTGCTGTATGGCCGGCGCTTCCTGGACCTGCGCGCCCAGTCCGACGCCGTCGCGGAGCGCCTCACGTCCGAGGGCCAGCGCGAGCAGGCCGCGGCCATCGCCCTGCAGACGGAAGAGGCGCAGATGGAGGTGCGGCGCAACGCGCTCTACGAAGGCGAGACGGCGCTGGAGGGAGTGCGCGCGCGGCTGAGCGAGCTCACCCTCGCCGTCGATCGCCACCAGGGGCGCAGCGGCTACTGCCGCGAACAGATCGCGGAGACGGACGCGCGCGCATCGCAGGCGCGGGCGGAAGCGCAAGAGCTGCGGGCGCGCGTCGGTCCTCTGGCGGACCACGTCGACGAGCGCCGCTCGGACGAGGCGCGCCTGCGCATCGAGCGCGCGGCCGCGGAGGACGAGGCGCGCACGGCGGAGACGGCGCAGGCGGAGGCGGCGGCGCGGCAGGGCGCGTCCGAAGCGGAGCAGGACGCGGCGCGCGACGCGCAGGTCGATCTCCTGGGCCGCATCGCGGCCCACCAGAACGCCCGCGAGTCGGTCAGCGGGAATCAGTCGCGCGCTTCCGCCGGTCTCCTGAAGCTGGCCGCGGAGACCGCCGAACTCGAGAAAGAGCGCGGACACGTCGAGAGCACGCACGCGTCCGCGCGGGAGAAGGCGGATCAGGCGGAGACCTTGCGCGTCGAGCTGGTGACGGCGCGCGAGGACGCCTCCACGCGCGGCACGGCCGCGCGCACGGAAGCGGATGCGGCGTCGCGGGAGGCGGAGGGCCTTCAGAGCGAGCGCGACGGCCTGGCCGGACGCCTGGCCTCGCTCGAGGAGATGGTGGCCACGCATTCCGCCTTCGACGAGGGCGTGCGCGCGCTGCTGGCGGGACCGGACGGCATCGACGTCCTGGGCGTCGTGGCCGACGCCGTCGAGACCGATTCCAGATACGAGCGCGCGGTCGAGGCCTTCCTGGGCGACCGCCTCCAGGCCGTCCTGACCGCGGACGCGGCGGGAGCACTGCGCGGGATCCGCTACCTGCAGGAGTCGGGGGCC
>DASTLK010000147.1:0-2582 GCA_035715025.1 Vicinamibacteria bacterium | reverse complement strand
CCGCCGGGCGTGAGGCCGGGAGCACGGACGACCGCGTTCACGGCCGCGGCCTTGATCGGCTTCGCCGCCAACTCCCTCCTGTCCCGCGGGGCCCTCGGTCGCGGGCAGGCGGACGCCGCGACCTTCACCACCATCCGCCTGCTGTCCGGTGCGCTCGCGCTTTGGATCCTCGCCGGGCTCGCGCCGCGCGCGATCCTCGCCGCCGGCCGCTGGTCCTCCGCGGCCGCCCTCTTTGCCTACGCCGCGGCATTCTCTTTCGCCTACGTGCGCATCGGCGCCGCGGTGGGCGCGCTGCTGGCGTTCGGAGCCGTCCAGGCGACCATGATCGCTTGGGCCCTTCACACGGGCGAGCGGCCGGGGCCCGCGGAGTGGGGCGGGATCGCGCTCGCGGCCGGCGGCGTGGTCGTCCTCGTCTCCGGCGGTCTGCGGGCGCCGGACCCGATCGGTGCGGCGCTCATGCTCACCGCGGGCGTGGCCTGGGGCGTGTACTCGCTGATCGGACGCTCGTCCGTCCGCCCGCTGGAGACGACGGCGGGGAACTTCGCGCGTGCGCTTCCCTTCACGATCGCGCTCAGCCTGATCGCGCCCGGCGCGCCGCACGTCACCCGGCCGGGGGTCGTACTCGCGGTGACCTCTGGCGCGATCGCGTCCGGGATCGGCTACAGCCTCTGGTACGGAGCGCTACCCGGCCTGACCGCGACGCGCGCGGCCGCGGTCCAGCTCTGCGTCCCCGTGCTGACGGCGCTCGGGGCGGTTCTGCTCCTGGGTGAGGCGGTCACGGGGCGCCTGGTGCTGTCGGCCGTGGCGATCCTGGGTGGAGTGGCCCTGGCGATCGGAAAACGCGCTGGCCGTTGACGTAAAAGCTGACCGCCGACCTGGCATGATGCGTTCCATGTCGCGCCCCGTCCACCAACTCCTGGCCGCCCTCTCCTACGGTGACGCCGTCAGCAACGACGCGCTGGCCCTGCAGGGTCACCTGCTTGCCGCAGGCTTCGAGTCGGACATCTTCGCCGAGCACGCGCATCCGCGCCTGGCCCGGCGCTGCCGCCGCCTCTGGGAGTATGCCGAGGTCTCATCTCCGGAGACGGTCTGCATCTTCCATTTCGCGATCGGGAGCGGCGCCGGCCGCTTCATCTTCCAGGCGCCGGACCGCCTGGTCACGCGCTATCACAACATCACGCCCCCGGAGCTCCTCGCCGGGTTCCTGCCCCATCTGGCCCGGCAATGCCATCAAGGCCGCCTCGAGCTGCGGGCCTTCGCGGAGCGAACGGAGCTGGGCCTCGGTGTCAGCGAGTTCAATCGCCGCGAGCTGGAGGCGGCCGGCTACCGGCAGACCGGCGTCGTCCCCATCACGCTCGACCTCGATGCCTTCGCCGCCGGACCCGCCTCCGCCGTCGTGCGGAGCGTGTTCGGAGACGGCCGCACGAACCTCCTCTTCGTGGGCCGCATCATCCCGAACAAGAAGATCGAGGACCTGATCCGTGTCTTCGCCTTCTACCAGCGCACCTTCGATCCGAGCAGCCGCCTCCTCCTCGTCGGCGACCACTGGGGCTACGAGCCCTACCTGTTGTTCCTCCAGGCCGTCGCGCGCGAGCTGGGCGCGCAGGAGGTCCTGTTCACCGGGCAGGCCGAGGACGACGAGCTGCGCGCGTACTACTCCGTGGGCACCGCGTACGTCTCGCTGTCCGAGCACGAGGGCTTCTGCGTGCCCCTGCTGGAGGCGATGTCGTTCGGCATGCCGGTCGTCGCCTACGACGCGGCCGCGGTGTCCGAGACCCTGGCCGGGGCGGGTGTTCTCCTGAAGGACAAGCGGCCGGACGAGGTCGCGGCCCTGCTCGACCGGATCGTCCGGGATCGCGCGGTGCGGGACCCCATCGTCGCGGGACAGCAGCGGCGGCTCGGCGAGGTGCGGGGGACGGACGTGGGCGCGCGCCTCCTCGCCCAGCTCCGCCCGATCCTCGATCGCTGAGGGCCCGACTCAGTACTTGACGGAGCAGCCGTACGACTGGCTGGTGGCGACGCTGACCGGCTTGCCCGCCAGCGCTTCGTCGAGGGCCTTGGAGACGTAGTTCGTCGCGGTCGCGATGTCGGCCTGATCGGTGGACGGCGTATCGTCGATGCCGCCCGCGTAGATGAGCGTGCCCTTGGGATCGACGATGAACATGTGCGGCGTGGTCTTGGCGCCGTAGGCACGGCCGACGGAGCCGGCGGTGTCGAGGAGGTACGCGGTGGGCGCGGCGCCCTTCCGCTTCAGGAGCGCGTCGACCTTGTCGCTCGCGTAGTAGCCCTGCTGGCCCTTGGCCGAGGAGTTGATGGAGAGCCACACCACGCCCTTGCCCGTGTAGTCCTTCTGCAGCTTCTGCATGTGCCCGCTGCCGTAGTGCTTGCCCACGAACGGGCACTCGAAGTTCACCCATTCGAGCACGACGAACTTGCCCTTGTAGGCGGACAGGCGCTGGGTTGCCCCGCTGGTGTCGGGCAGGCTCACCTCCGGTGCCGGCTGGCCGATGACGGCGGCGGCCGGCGCGGACGGAATGGAGAGGGCGGCGGCGAGCGCCGTCGCGGCCAGCGCGGGAACGCGG
>DASTLK010000146.1:0-1905 GCA_035715025.1 Vicinamibacteria bacterium | reverse complement strand
CCAGGGCCCGCCGGTCCTCGTCGAGGAGCAGCGCGACCACGCGCGAGGTGGGCAACGTATCCAGCCGCTCGCTGCGCGGGTTGCGGCTCTCGGTGGGAAGTCCGGCCCAGGGCGCGGACGAGGAGGTCCGCGTGGCGCTCCGCGAGCGCCCGGACCGCGTCATCTCTTGACGCTCTCCACGACCCGGGCCCGCATGGCCTCCGCGTCGCGGATCACGGCCGCTTCGTCCATGGTGAGCATCTTCCGGTCCCGCATGACGACGCGACCCTCGATGACCACGTCGCGCACGTCGGCGCCCTTGGCCACGTAGACGAGATGGGAGACGGGGTCGTACATGGGATGGAGGCGCGGCGCGGCCAGGGAGACCACCACCACGTCCGCCCTCTTGCCCACCTCCAGCGAGCCGAGGCGATCCTCCATGCCGAGCGCGCGCGCGCCGCCCAGCGTCGCCATTTCGAGCACCGCCGCCGCGGGGGCGGCGGTCGGATCGCCGCTCGCGTGCTTGGCGAGCATGGCCGCCGAGTCCATCTCCTCGAACATGTCGAGGTCGTTGTTGCTGGCCGCGCCGTCCGTCCCCAGCCCCAGTCGCATCCCTTCCGCCAGCATGGCCTTCACGGGGGCCGCGCCGGAGGAGAGCTTCATGTTGCTCTGCGGGCAATGCGCGATGCCGACCTCGGCCGCCTTGAGGATCGCGCGGTCGCTCTCCGAGAGCCACACGCCGTGCGCGCCCAGCACGCCCTTGCGCAGGAAGCCCAGGTCGCGCAGGTGCTCGGTCGTTGTCTTGCCGTAGCGCTCCTTGATCGTCTTCACCTCGTCGCCGACCTCGGAGAGATGGATGAGGATGGGCGCCTGGTAGCGGTCGGCCAGGGCCTTGACGGACTTGAGCGTCTCCGGCGAGCACAGGTACGCGGAGTGCGGTGCGACCGCAGGGACGACCAGGGGATCACCGGCCCAGCGCTTGAGGAAGCGCTCCGCGTTGGCCAGGGCCTCCGGCACCGTCTTCGCGTCCGGCGCCCCTCCGGGGACCTCGATCACCGTCGAGCCGAGCACGCCGCGGATTCCCGCCTCCTTGGCCGCCTCCGCGATCTGGTCCTCGAAGTAGTACATGTCGACGAACGTGGTGGTGCCGGAGCGGATCATCTCCAGGGCGGCCAGGCGGGTGGCGGTCTTGACGAACGGCGCGGACACGTTCTTCGCTTCCGCGGGGAAGATGTACTTCGTGAGCCAGTCCATGAGGCGGAGGTCGTCGGCCACGCCGCGGAACATCACCATGGGCGCGTGTCCGTGCGCGTTGATCAGGCCCGGGATGACGAGGCTGCCGCTGGCCTCGAGCACTTCGCGCCCGCGGAACGACGCGTCGATGTCCGCCGCCGTGCCCACGCCCACGATCCGTCCACCCTCCGCGGCCACCGCTCCATCCGGAATGACGCGGCGGGTGGCATCGACGGTCACCACCGTCCCGTGCCGCACCACGACGTCGACGGCGCGCGGCTGGGCGGAAAGGTCGAGTGGCGCGAAGACAAGAAGAAGGAACGTCGCGAACCGCATCTACAAATTCCTCGCATCGAAAGGCAGCGGCAGCAGCTCCGACATGCGTAGCGTCCGCGTGCGGCCGTGCAGGTTGACGATGTGCACCCAGATGTCGCCCGCCAGCTCCCACACGACCTGGCGGCAGGCCCCGCAGGGCGCGGTCGGGCGCGGCGAGTCCGCCACCACCGCGACGGCGTCGAACTCGCGCAGCCCTTCCGAGACGGCCTTGAAGATGGCCACGCGCTCCGCGCACATCGTGAGGCCGTAGGATGCGCTCTCGATGTTGCAGCCCGTGACCACCTCGCCCGCGCGCGTGCGCAGGGCCGCGCCGACCTTGAAGCGCGAGAAGGGCGCGAAGGCCTGGAGGCGGGCCGC
>DASTLK010000145.1:0-6188 GCA_035715025.1 Vicinamibacteria bacterium | reverse complement strand
CGCGCGTCGCCTTCGCTCCCGGCGCGGAGGGCGCCGATCGTCCCCCTGCTGATGGTCGGCTGCGGCAGCGTATCGGCGGTCACCGGTTCTCCGACCTCCACCGCTTGCCCGAACGGGAAGCCGACGGCCTTCACGGCCTGCCCGGCGGACAGCGCATCCGAATCGCCGAGGGCCGCGAAGGGCAGGTCGGAGCCGCTCACGGACAGGATCGCGATGTCGAGGTCGGGATCGCTCGCTTCCACGCGCGCCTCGAGCCGTGTGCCGTCGGAGGGAAAGGCGACCTCGATCCGCTTGACCTCGACGCGGACGCGTACGGGTACGCCGTGGCGCTCCACCATGACGTCCTCGCCGCTGACCACGTGATGGTTCGTGATCACGTATCCCGCCGGAGAGACGACGAACCCGCTGCCCGTCGCGACCTCGATCTCCGGCGATTCGACCGTCTCCTTCCAGGCGCGCTGGTATTCCGCGCGCACGACGCCGAACATCCGGATGAACACGGTGGCGCGGGAGGGCTGCGCGCCGGCCTGGCTGCTGGCGGGGCGCGCGCAGGCGGCCAGCGCGAGGACCAGCCCGGCGGCCCGTCGGCAGGAGGAGGCCGTCACCTATTTCCCGGGCGGGCTTCCCTGGCCCCGCACGCCCGTGCGGATGCGGTAGAGCGAGGCCGTGGTCGTGACGTAGAGGATGTCGCGGCGCAAGCCGCCGAACGTGCAGTTGGTCGGATCCTCCGGCATGGGGATGACGGTGACGAGAGTGGCCTGCGCGCGCCGGGCATCCGGGGCGAAGACGTAGATGCCCGCTTTCTCCTTCGTCCCCGCCGTCGCCCAGATCCGCCCGCCGGCGTCCAGGGCCATGCCGTCGATGCCGCGCCCGCCGCCGAAATCGTAGAGGACGCGTCCGCTCTTCGCGTCCCCGCGCGCGTCGAGATCGAAGGCGACGAGCGTCACCACGCCGCCGGGGCTCGCGTTGTCCGCGACGTAGAGGGTCTGCCCGTCGGCGGTGACGAGGATGCCGTTGGGCCGCGTGAGGCTGTCCACGACGCGCGTGAGGGTGCCGTCGGGATCGATGCGATACACGCCCTCCTTGTCCAGCTCGAGGTTCTCGCGCTTCGAGTAGCGCGGGTCGGTGAAGTAGATGTGCCCCTTGCCGTCGATGGCGAGGTCGTTGGGGCTGTTGAGCCGCTTGCCCTGGTAGCGGTCGGCGAGGACGGTGCGCCGGCCGTCCTTCTCGATGCGGGCCACGCGCCGGCCGCCCTCGCCGCCGTTCCCTTCGCAGGCGACGAGCAGACGGTCGCGGTCGAAGGCCAGGCCGTTGGCGGCCGCGGTGTCCGCGCGGTACACCGAGACCTTGTCGTTCGCGTCGAGCTTGAGCGTCCGGTTGGTGGGAACGTCCTCGAAGACGAGGTACCCATCCGGGTGCCAGGCCGGGCCCTCGCCGAACCCGAGGTCGCCCACGACCTTCTCCATCTTCGCGCCGGGGGCGAGCAGGCTGGTCGAGTCCATGGCCCGCGAGCTTACTGCACGTTCGGGACAGGCGCTCTCGACGGTGATAGCCTCGTCGCTTCCGGAGGTGAGGGCATGAAGCGGCGCGAGCTGATCAAGGGAGCGGCGATGGTCGCATCGCTGCCCGTCACGCGGCTGGGGGCGGAAGGGGCGGCGGATCCGGTCACGCCGCCGGCGGGCGACCGCTGGCGCGGGTTGAAGGCGGGGGTCGCCTCCTACACCCTCCGCAAGATGCCCGTGGACGCGGCCGTGGCGGCCGTCAAGCGCGTCGGCTTGTCCTACGTCTCCATCAAGGACTTCCACCTGCCGCTCGACAGCACCACCGAGCAGCGCAAGGCGGTGGCCGCGCAGTTCAAGGCCGCGGGCATCACGCCCCTCAGCGTCGGCAACGTGGGGATGAAGAACGACCCCGCCGACATCCGCCGCGCCTTCGAATACGCGCGCGACATCGGCGTGCCCACCATCGTCTGCAGCCCGGAGCCGGAGTCGATGAAGATCCTCGACGCCATGGTCAAGGAGTTCGACATCAAGATCGCCATCCACAACCACGGCCCGGAGGACAAGAAGTTTCCCTCGCCCTACGACGTGTGGACGGCGGTGCAGCCGTACGACAAGCGCGTCGGCCTGTGCATCGACGTGGGCCACACCGCGCGCGCGAAGGTCGATCCCGCGGAGGCCATCCGCAAGTGCCGCGAGCGCCTCTACGACTGCCACCTGAAGGACATCGACAGCACGGCGCCGGACGGAAAGACGATCGAGGGCGGCCGCGGGGTGCTCGACCTCAAGTCGATCTTCCGCGCCCTGCTCGACGTCCGCTATCCGTACCTGGCCAGCTTCGAGTACGAGAAGGACGAGAACGATCCCGTCCCCGGACTCTCCGAGACCATCGGGTACGCCAAGGGGATCGTGGCCGGGCTCGCTTGATGCGATGAGGGGACGGATCGGGCGGCTGGCCCTCGCGGCCGCGGTCTCCGCCCTGGCCGGAGTCCCTGCGGCCGCGACCGAGCGGCCGCCCATCGTCGGGGTCGCGCACATCGCGTTCCACGTGAGCGACCTCGCCAAGGCCCGCGCCTTCTATGGAGGCCTGCTCGGCTACGAGGAGGTGTACCACCTCGGCGACGCCGCGCGGCCGGAGCGGGTCTGCTTCAAGATCAACGATCGGCAGCTCGTCTGCGTCCTGCCCGGCCTGCCGCCCGGCCAGGCCGACCGCCTTTCGCACGTCGCCTTCGAGACCACCGACGTGGCCGCGCTCCGCGCCTACCTCGAAGAGAAGGGCGTCAAGGCCGGCGAGGTGGGCACCGACGCCGGCGGCGACCGATTCGTGCGCACCATGGACGCGGATGGCCACGCCGTCGACTTCGTCCAGTACCAACCGGGATCGCTCATGAGCGCGGCCAGGGGGACGCGGCTGGGCGCGCCGCGGATCTCGTCGCGCCTCCTCCACGTCGGCCTCACCGTCGCGGACGTGGCCGCGGCCGATCGCCTGTACAAGGACGCCCTCGGCTTCTCCGAGATCTGGCGCGGCGGGCGCACCGACACCCAGACCGACTGGATCAACATGAAGGTGCCGGACGGGACCGACTACCTCGAGTACATGCTGGTCACGGGACCCGTCGACCGCGATCGTCTCGGTTCGGCGCACCACATGGCCCTCCTCGTCCCCGACATCCAGGCCGCGCTCGAAACCGTGCGCGCGCGGCCCGGCGGCCAGGATCCCAAGGCGGTGCGCACGCCCCAGGTCGGACGCAACAAGCGGTGGCAGCTCAACCTGTTCGACCCGGACGGCAGCCGCACGGAGCTGATGGAGCCGTTCACGATGCGGTGATGGACTTCCGACCCCTCGTCCGCCACCGCGACTACCGGTGGCTGTTCGCCGCGCAGTTCGTGTCGTCCATGGGCAGCATGGTCACCTACGTGGCCCTGCCCTACCAGGTGTACCGGCTCACTGAGTCGTCCTTCGCGGTGGGGCTGCTGGGCGTCGCGGAGCTGGTGCCGCTCCTCGTCACCGCGTTCATCGGCGGCGCGCTCGCGGACTGGATGGACCGCCGGCGCATCGTGCTCGCCACCGATCTCGGCCTCGCCACCGCCTGCTTCTTCCTGACCGTCAACGCGCTCCTGCCTCGCCCCCACGTCTGGCCGCTGTTCCTCGTCGCGGGCCTGATGTCGGGGCTGAGCGGCCTGCAGCGGCCGTCGCTGGAGGCGATGACGCCGCGCCTCGTGGACAAGGACGAGCTGTCCGCGACCGCCGCCCTCGCCACTCTCCGCGGCAGCGTGGGGATGATCGCCGGTCCGGCCATCGGCGGGATCCTCATCGCCTCCGCGGGCCTGGCCTCGACCTACGTCGTCGACCTGCTCACCTACGCCTTCTCGTTCGTGGCCGTGGGCCTCATCCGCAAGCTGCCGCCGCCGGAGGGGTCGGAGAGCCCCAGCCTCGCGCGCCTGCGCGAGGGCTTCCGCTACGCGCGCAGCCGGCAGGAGCTGATCGGGACGTACGTGGTCGACTTCGTGGCCATGGTGTTCGGCATGCCGCTCGCGCTGTTCCCCGCGATCTCCGACCGGCTCGGGGGGCCGCGCGTGCTCGGCCTCCTCTACACCGCGCCCGCGATGGGTGCGCTCATCGCCACGGTGACGGGCCGCTGGACGGCGCGCGTGCACCGCCACGGCCTGGGCGTGATGGTGGCGGCGACGGTCTGGGGCATCGGCATCGTCGCGTTCGGTCTCAGCGATTCGCTGTGGCCCGCCCTCTTCGGCCTGGCCCTGGCCGGCGGGGCGGACTGCGTCAGCGGGATCTTCCGCCTCACCATGTGGAACCAGACCATCCCGGACGCCCTCCGCGGCCGCCTGGCCGCCATCGAGATGGTCAGCTACATGAGCGGGCCCCTGCTGGGCCACGCGGAAGCGGGGGCGGTGGCGGCGCTGTTCGGGTTGGGCGCCTCCGTCATCTCCGGGGGCGTGCTCTGCATCGTGGGCGTGCTCGTGTGCGGCGCGCTGCTGCCGCGCTTCGTCCGCTACGACACGCGGCGATTCCTGCGAGAGCGCGAGCCTAGCGTTGCCCCGGGGACGGCTTCGTGACCGGCTTGCGCGGCGCCGGCTTCTTCACCACCGCGGAGCTGGTGAGGGCGGCTGGTTGCGCCTTCGGAGCCGCCTTCTTGCGCTTGTCGTCCTCCCACCACTTGCGCCAGGCGGCGCCGTCCGTCCCCAGGTCCTGGCCGGTGGTGGACTTCAGATACCGGCCGGCCACCTTGGCCAGGTCCTTGTCGTCGAGGGCGGCGATCATCGTCTCGACCGCGCGTGGATCTTCGAGGGCCTCGATGCCGACCGCCGCCCCCAGCCGCGGGAGCGCGGGCTGGGTGCCGTCGCGCAGAACCGCATGGAGGGCATCGAAGGCCCGCTTGTCACCGATCCGGCCGAGCGCGCGCGCCGCCTCGGCCCGGACCTTGTCCTCCTTGCACTCCTTCAGGCAGACGAGGAGCGGATCGACGGCGCGCGGGTCCTTGATGAGGCCGAGGGACTCGGCGGCCGCGGCATGGAAGACGGGCACGCCGTCCGCCACCGTACCGTACGCTGTGGGCTCGTTGAGGAGGGCCAGCAGGGGCTCCACCCCCTCCGGCCGCTTCGCGACCCCCAGGGCCTGGGCGCTGCCCAGCCGGGCGGACGCGAACTTCCCGGTCCGGATGTAGTCGGCCAGGGGCGGCACGACTCGCGCATCGGCGATCTCGCCCAGGGCCTCCGCGATGCTCTCGTGGACGAGCTTGGCGACCTTGATCGCGCCAAGCGTGCTCGTGTCCTTGAGCGCGGCCGCGAGGCCGTCGATGGATGCGGGGTCCTTGATGTGCTTGAGGGCGAAGACGGCCCAGAAGCGGCTCTGCCCGTCGTTCTCGCCGAGGACCCGCAGCACGCGCGGCGTCGCGCGCGCGTCGCCCAGGACGCCCAGGACGGTGAGCGCGCCGTTGCGGCCGTCCTTCTCGTCGAGGAGGCGGATGAGAAGGGGGACCGATCCGGGGCCGTCGATCTCCTTCAGGCTCTCCGAGACGATCGCGTTGATGGACTGGCTCTCACCGTTGATCGGGACCTTGGTCTCGTCGCGCGCGGTTTCGACGAGGAAGGGCAGGGCGGCGGCCGCCTTGGGCCCCATGCCCCCCAGCTTCATGACCGCATCCGCTCGCGCCGCCGGGTCCTTGTCCGAGAGCCGCTCGATCTGCGCCCGGATGTCCGGCGGTGTGTCGGCCGGGATCGCCATCTTCTTCAACGATTTGGGCTGAGCCAACGCGGTGGCGGCGGCCAGCGAGGCGAGCGCCCCCAGGGCAAACGACGCGCGAATCCTCATCGTGGCCTCCCCTCCGGCCGATTTCGGCTCGATGGAGACGCGCAAAAGGGCGGCCGAACGTCTCATTCACTCGTCAGCGCACCCGCCCGCGGGCGGCGACCTTCCAGGTGCCCTCCACCTTCCCCCGCCGGCCGTAGGCGATCTCGTCGTGCATGTTCACGGTCGCGCAGACGTGGCTCGGAATCGCCCACACCTTCTCCGCGATCTTCGCCGGCGCATCGATCTTCACGTACCCGTGCTCCTCGTTCATCTTGTGCATCGTCCACCGCGGGCGGTCCGGGAAGAGGCCGAACGTGCCCACGTTCACGGTGGCGTCGCTGGAGAAGGTCTTGCTGCCGCCGTCCACGAGGCATTGTCCA
>DASTLK010000144.1:0-10937 GCA_035715025.1 Vicinamibacteria bacterium | reverse complement strand
CGGGATCGGGCGCGGCCAGGGCCTCGTCCACGAGCGCGTCGATGACGGGCCGGAGGTCGGCGCGCAGCTTGTCGCGCGTGGGCTCGTCGAGCAGGCCGCGGGTGAAGAGCCACTGCTCGAAGCGGGCGACGGGATCCTTCCCCGCCCATTCCTCCAACAGATGCTTGGGGACGTACGCGGTGCCGGAGGCCTCCTCGTGTCCGCGCATGCGGAAGGTCTTGAACTCGAGCAGGGTCGGGCCCTCGCCGCGCCGTGCCCGGGCGGCCGCGCGGCCCACCGCCTCCACCACCGCCAACACGTCGTTGCCGTCGACGACCACTCCCGGTATCCCGTACCCGATGCCGCGGTCGGCGAGGTCGGCGCAGGCGTACTGCTCCGAGACGGGAGTGGAGAGGCCGTACTGGTTGTTCTCGATGACGAAGAGGACGGGCAGCTTCCAGACCGCGGCCAGGTTCACGGCCTCGTGGAAGTCGCCTTCGCTCGTCCCCCCGTCTCCGCTGAACGTGGCGGCCACGCGCCGTTCAGCCCGGAGCTGCGCGGCCAGGGCCAGGCCGTCCGCCACCGGCACCGTGGCCCCGAGGTGGCTGATCATCCCGACGATGCGCTTCTCGATCAGGCCGAAGTGGAAGGTGCGGTCGCGGCCCTTGGTGAAGCCGCCGTCCTTGCCGAAGAGCTGGCGGAAGAGGCGGCCCAGGTCGACGCCGCGCGTGGTGAACACGCCGAGGTTGCGGTGCATGGGCAGGATCCAGTCGTCCGCTTCCAGGGCGAAGGTCACCCCGACCGCGATGGCCTCCTGTCCCATGCCCGAGAACCACTTGGAAAGCCGGCCCTGGCGCAGGAGGAGGAGCGCCTTCTCCTCGATCAGGCGCGGGAGGAGCAGGGCGCGGTAGAGCCGGCGCATCCGCTCGCCGTCGAGGCCGATGGCGGGCGTCGCCGACGAGGCCGTGCTCTGGACGTCGCCCATCCCGGCATTTCAGCAGGTGCGCGCGCCCGAGGCAACTGGCGAGGGAAGCGCATCGCATTGACGATATGATCTCGACCCCTTTCAAGGAGGATGCATGACGCGGCGCCGGGTCCTCGCTTATTCGGTCGTCCTTTTCCTCGGCCGCTCTGCGGCCGCCTTCGCTCAGCAGGACTTCAGCAAGGTCGAGGTGACCTCCGAGAAGATCGCGGAGGGCGTCTACATGCTCAAGGGCGCGGGCGGGAACATCGGCCTCTCCGTGGGCGCCGATACCGCCTTCCTGATCGACGACCAGTACGCGCCCCTCACCCCCAAGGTGAAGGCCGCGGTCGCCGCCCTCACGAGCAAGCCCGTGCGGTTCGTCCTCAACACGCATTGGCACGGCGACCACACGGGTGGCAACAAGGACCTCGGCGAGTCCGGGACGCTGATCGTCGCCCACGAGAACGTGCGCAAGCGGATGAGCACGGATCAGTTCATCGAGGCCTTCGGCATGAAGGAGCCGGCGGCCGACCCCGCCGCCCTTCCCGTCGTGACCTTCACGGATGCGGTCACCTTCCATCTCAACGGCGACGAGATCTACGCCTTCCACGTCGCGCCCGCCCATACCGACGGCGACTCCATCGTTCAGTTCCGCAAGGCGAACATCCTCCATGGCGGCGACACCTTCTTCAACGGGATGTATCCGTTCATCGACCTCTCGAGCGGCGGATCGGTGAACGGAATGATCGCCGCCGCCGATCGAATGCTCGCGCTGGCCGGCGAGGGCACGAAGATCATCCCGGGTCACGGTCCCCTCGGCACGAAAGCGGACCTCAAGGCCTACCGGGACATGCTGGCCACCTCGCGCGACCGGGTCGCGGCGCTGGTGAAGGCGGGCCAGACCCTCGAGCAGGTCACGGCCGCGAAGCCGACCGCGGACCTCGACGCGAAGTGGGGGCAGGGCTTCATCAAGCCCGACCCCTGGGTGTCGATCCTCTACAAGGATCTGGCGCGCGCGGCCGGCCGGTGACCAGAGGCACGTAGAGCACGGCGGCGCCGCGCAGCGGCGGCGACGTGCGAGGGGGGTTTCAGGGGGGGTCGCGAACGCCCATCTCGCGATGCGTGAGTGCCCCCCCTGACTTGATAAGCGTCTCCTCGACGAACGCGAGCCGCAGGGCGTAAAGGTGCTGGACGAGCGCGGGCTCGGTGATGCCGTGCCGGGAGCGTGGGTAGAGCATGAGCTGGAAGGGGCGCCGCACCTTCTGGAGCTCGTAGGCGAACTGCATGGTGTTCGCCGGGTGCACGTTGTCGTCGATCGCGCCGTGGATGAGCAGCAGGCGGCCGTGGAGGTCGGCCGCGAAACGCACGGGCGAGCTGCGGCGGTAGCCCTCCGCGTTGCGCGAGGGAAGGTCCATGTAGCGCTCGGTGAACACCGAATCGTAGTTGTGCCAGTCCGTCACCGGGCCTCCCGCGATGCCCATGGCGAAGCGGCGGCTGTGGGTGAGCGCGTAGGTGACGAGGTACCCGCCGCCGCTCCACCCGTTGATCCCGATGCGGTCCGGGTCGATCCATCCCTGCCCGCGCAGCCAGTCCAGCCCGTCCTCGACGTCGCGTAGCTCCAGCTCCCCGAAGTTGCGGTACATCGGCCAGGCCGAGACCGCGCCCTTGCCGCTGGCCGTGCGGTTGTCGCACATCCAGACCACGACCCCGCGCTCGGCCAATAGCTGATGGAAGAGGTACGTGTTGCCGCCCCACGCATTCTTCACCAGCGGCGCATGCGGGCCGCCGTAGGCGTGCTGGTAGACGGGATAGCGCTTCGCGGAGTCGAAATCGGGCGGGCGCAGCAGCAGGGCCTCCATGGGGAAGCCGTCCCGCGTGGGTACGCGCACGAGCTCCGGCCGCCCCAGGCGGTAGTCCGCGAGCGCGGGAACGGGGTTGGGATCGACGACCCGCACCTCGGTGCCGTCCGCGCGGTGCAGGCGCACCTGGGGCGGCGTCGTCAGGTCGCTCCAGGTGTCGAGATAGAGGCCGAAGGCCGGATTGAAGCTCGCGGTGTGCGTGCCCTCCGTGCCCGAGAGCCGCTGCCGGCCCGTGCCATCGAGACGGATGCGATAGACGTCGCCGCCGATCGCGCTGTGCTCGGTGCCCGAGAAGTAGAGCCATCCGCCCGCCTCGTCCACGCCGTGCACGGTGCGCGTTTCCCACTCGCCTCCGGTGACGGGCCCGATCAGCGTGCCGTCGGCGCCATAGCGGTACACGTGCTTCCAGCCCGTGCGCTCCGACACCCAAAGGAACCCGCCGTCGCGGAGCCAGGTGACGGCGTCGTCCTGCCGGTCCACCCAGGCCCTCGTCTTTTCGCGCAGCAGCGTGCGCGTGCGCAGGGTGGCGACGTCCACGTCGTCGAGGTCCAGCCAGGTCTGGACGCGGTTCTGCACCTGGTAGACCACGCGCCGGCTGTCGGGGCTCCAGGTGACGTCGACGACCAGGGGCTCCTCGGCCGCATAACGGGAGAGGTCCACCCAGCGGGGGCTGCCCCCCGCTGCCTCCACGATCCCGAGCCGCACATCGGGGTTGGGATCGCCCGCCTTCGGATACGGTGTGTCGTCCACGCGGGGCGCAACGGCGATGTCGTCCACCAGCGGGTATCGCGGGACGCGCGTCTCCTGGAGCTGGAGCAGCGCGAGCCGCCGCGAGTCGGGACTCCACCAGTAGGCCTTGAAGTGGCCGCGGCCGTAGATCTCCTCCTGGTAGACCCAGTCCAGGATCCCGTTGAGGACCTCGGGGGATCCGTCGTGGGTGAGAGCGCGCTCGACGGGGCGCCGGCCCAGCTCCACCACGTGGAGGTTGCCGCCGCGCACGAAGGCGACGCGCGATCCGTCCGGGCTGAAGGACGGCTCCGCTTCGGTGCCCGCCGTGCTCGTGATCCGGGTGAGCGTCTTCGCGCGAAAATCGAACAGGAAGAGGTCGTCGGCGGCGGTGACGAGCAGGGCCGTGCGCCGCCCATTCATGACGTACGAGGCCTGGTGGGCCAGGACGCGCGCCTGCTCGTCGCTCACTCCCGCGACGCCGCGCAGCCCGGATTCGAGAGCGCCCGCGTCGAAGAGAGGCTCGGTGCTCCCGCTCAGCGCGTCCACGCGCAGGTGGTCGGTGAGATGCGACCGGCGATCCGTCCGCGGCCAGTGGTAGTGGCCGTCGTCGATCCAGCGGAGGCCCGTGACGGGATTCCCGAAGTCGGCCCCCCGGTCGGGATCGAAGATGTCCTCGACGGTGAGGTCCTTCTGCGCCGCGAGTGCCGGCGGCGGAGCGGCCGCCGCCACCGGCGCCAGCAGCAGGAGAAGGAGGCCGAGGACGCGGCCGGAGCCGGTCACCCTACTTGGGGAGATCGCCCTTGACGACGGGGTAGCCGCCCGCCACCCATCCGTTGTAGCCACCCAGAAGGGCCTTGGCGTTCTTGACTCCGGCTTCGTCGAGCATCTGCGCCGCACGGGCGCTGGTGTGCTCGGACGGTCAAGCACAGTAGGCGACGATCGGCTTCCGGGCCGCCTTGAGGCGCGGGAGATGCTCCGCCCAGGCGGAGAGGGGCACGCTGATCGCCCCCGGGATGTGCCCGCCGCGATACGACTCGACGGAGCGGGTATCGATGACCAGGACCTTGTCCTGGTCGTTCTGCGTCTTGAAGTCGGCGAGGCTGATGCGCGGCACGGTGGACAGGTCGCCGGCGGCGTGCGCGAGGCCGGACGCGATCACGAGGAGAGCGACGAGGGCCGCGCGCAGGGGCGTCGATTTCATGGGCGGAGCCCCCTCCTGGGGGCATGGGCGGCCGCAGGCCGCCTTCCCATCTTACGGCGAGGGGGCGCCGCGTGTGGAGGCCACGGGCTGGACGACTCCGCGCCGCAGCGAGGGCAGGGCACCGCCGCCGTGGGCCAGGATGGCTTCGACGGATTGCGCGTCGAGCGGCGAAGAGAAGAGCCCGCCCTGCGCTTCCGCGCAGCCCAGGGCCTGGAGACGAGCGCGCTCCGCCTCCGTCTCCACGCCCGTCGCCGTGACGGGAAGGGCCAGCGAGGCGGCCAACCCGAGCAGGGCGGGGAGGAGGGTCGCCGTCTCTCGATCCGTCGCGGAGGTCAGGCCGGCGTCGAGCTTGAGCCCCCGGAGCCGGAAGCGGCGCAGGGCGTTGATGGAGCCGTAGCCGACGCCGAAGCGGTCCAGCACCACTCCGACGCCGAGGGCGTTCACGGTCCCGAAGGCGGCCGCCACCGCGGAAGCGTCGCAGAGCAACGTGTCCTCGCCGACCTCGAGGTCGAGGGCGGCGCCCGGGAACCCGCCCGCGTCCAGGGCGCTGCGCAGGTCGGCGGCCAGCTCGCCGCGCAGGAACTGAGGGGTGGAGACGTTGAGGGAGAGCCGGAACGGCAACCCGTAACGCGCGCGCCAGCGTCCGGCCTGCGCGCAGGCCTCGCGCAGGAGCCAGGTCTCGATGCGCAGGATCCCGCCCGCCGCCTCCGCCGCCACGAGGAAATCGAGGGGCAGCAGCAGGCCCCGCCAGCGCAGGAGCACCTCGAACCCGCGCAGCTCGCCCGTGACGAGGTCGGCGACGGGCTGGTAGTCGGCGGACAGCTCCTGCCCATCCAGGGCGCTGCGCAGGTCGCGCTGCATCCGTGCGCGCGAGGCGACGCGCTCGCGCATGGCCTCGTCGCAGATCTCCCAGCGGCCGCCACCTTCCTGCTTGGCCCGGTACATCGCCGCGTCGGCATCGCGGACGACGTCGTCCGCGCGCTCGTACGGCGTCAGGCTGAGCGCGACGCCGACGCTGGCGGAGGGCACCGTCTCGTGATCGCTGAGGACGACGGGCGTTGCCAGGGCGCGATGGACGCGGTCGGCGACGCCGGTCGCGTCCGCCACGTCCTGGATGCGCTCGAGCAGGATGGCGAACTCGTCACCGGCGAAGCGGGCCACCGTGTCCCCCGGGCGGACCGAGGCCTCCAGCCGCCGCGCCACCTCCACCAGGAGCTGGTCGCCGGCCACGTGCCCGAAGGTGTCGTTGACCGCCTTGAAGCGGTCGAGGTCCACGAAGAGCACGGCGAAGTGGCCCTTGCGGGTGCGATGGCGCACCAGCGCGTCGTCCAGGCGCTCCGCGAAGAGCACGCGGTTGGGCAGGCCGGTGAGGGGGTCATAGGCGCGGCGGTCGGTCACGTCCGTCTGGGCGCCCGCCATGCGGTAGGGGCGGCCCTGATAGCTGCGGCTGGCGAACCCGCGGCTGAGCACCCACCGATAGGAGCCGTCCTTGTGCCGCATCCGGTGCTCGTCCTCGAAGCGCGGGCTCAGCCCCTGCAGGTGGTCCTCGATCTTGCGTTGCACGCGGTCGCGGTCGTCGGGGTGGATGCGGCCGAACCATTCGTCGATGGCCGTGGCCACCTCCGAGTCGTCGTGGCCGAGCATGCTCTTCCAGCGTGGGGAGAAGTAGGCGCGGCCGGTCCGGAGGTTCCAGTCCCACAGGCCGTCGTTCGTTCCCCGGGCGGCGAGCGCGTAGCGCTCCTCGCTCTCCCGCAGCGCTTCCTCCGCCTCCCAGCGCTCCGAGATGTCCTCGCAGGTGGTGACGATGCCGAGGGGATGGCCGGCGGTGTCGCGGATGACGTCGGACATGAGCTGCACGGGGAACGAGGTCCCGTCCTTGCGGAGGCGCACGCGCTCCCGCTTCCACATGCGGACGTCGCGGAGATCCTGGACCCGCAGCGGGGACCAGTTCGCCGGGGGCGAGAGGTCGCGCGCGTCCATGCCCAGCATCTCCGGGACGCTGTAGCCGTGCATGGCCGCCTCCGCGGCGTTGGTGTAGAGGATGTGCCCGTTGACGTCGGTGATGGTGACGCCGAGCTGCATCGTGCCCACGGCCTGCTCGAGGCGCATCAGCGTGCCCGCGGTGCGCTTGCGGTCGACGGCGTAGCGGAGCGTGCGCGTGAGGAGCGGGAGGTCGATGGGTCCCTTGGCCAGGTACTCCTGGGCTCCGGCCTCCAGGGCGGCCAGGCCGACGGGTTCGTCCTCGGGGCCGACGAGGATCACGACCGCCGCGTCACCGGCGGCGGCGCACAGCGAGGGCAGGCCCTCGAGACCCGCCTCGCCCGTCAAGTCGAAGTCCGCGAGAACGACGTCCACGTTGCCGCGGGCGAGGCGCTCGCGCCCGCGCGCGAGGTCGGCGACGGTATCGACCTCCCAGGGGGAGCCGTTTTGGGCGCCGAGGCGCGATTCGACCGCGCGAGCGTACGCCGCGTCTCCTACGAGGAGGAGGACACGCAGGCGGGCGCGGTCGGAGGGGACAGCGCGCATATCACTATTCTGCCGTCAGCGTACACCGCGAGTCTCGGCGTCGCGGTGTGACGACACGCACTGGTGAGGCTCCGCACAACGGGGTCAGCGGCCCTTGGGAAACAGCGAGAGCAGGATGCCGATAAACCCCGCGATCAGAGCAAGGTAGCGCCCCAGCTCGAACTTCCCGGCATCGTACTGGAGGTAGTTCCCCAGCGACGTGCCTTCGGGTATCGATTCCAGCCCCGAGAGGTGCGAGGAGCAGTAGAAGAACCCCACGATGCCGACGAGCAGGAGGAGGGCTCCGAGCGTTCGCATCGTCTATTCTCCCGTGAAGCGCGCCGGCCGCTTTTCAAGGAACGCGGTCGTGCCTTCCATCTTGTCCTTCGACTCGAAGGTGATCGCCTGGGCCGTGGATTCGTACATCAGCCCCGCGCCGAGCGGCATCTGCGTGGACGCGTTGAGAGCCAGCTTCGCCAGCCGCACGGCCAGCGGGCCCAGAGCCAGCACACGGTCGGCGAGACGGCGCGCCGCCGCCGGCAACTCCGCGAGGGGCACGACCTCGGACACCAGTCCCGCGGCCAGCGCCTGGCGCGCGTCCCAGCGCGCGCCGGTCAGGATCATCTCCTTCGCGCGGCCGAGCCCCACGATGCGGGGGAGGCGCTGGGTACCCCCCGCCCCGGGGATGATGCCCAGGCTGGGCTCGGGCAGGCCGAAGACGGCGGTCTCGGCGGCGAGGCGCAGATCGCAGGCGAGGGCCAGCTCGCAACCTCCGCCCAGGGCGTAGCCGTTCACGGCCGCGATCGTCACCGCCTCGTGCGCCTCGACCGCGGACATCAGCCGCGAGTTGATCGAAGCCAGCGCGTCGTCCCTCCGCCGCGCGCGGATGGCGCCGATGTCCGCCCCGGACACGAACGCCTTGTCCCCGGCGCCGGTGACGATGAGGACGGTGACGCGGGTCTGCCGCGCCTCCTCCAGCGCGCGATGGAATTCCTCCACCGTCTCCCCGTCGAGCGCGTTGCGCGCCTCCGGCCGGTCCACGGTGAGGATGGCCACGCGGTCCTCGAAGGCCAGACGCAGGCGCCGGTACATGCTCAAGAGGGCCCGCGGTAGTCGTACACGCCGCGCCCGGCCTTCTTGCCCAGGCGGCCGGCCTTCACGTGCTGGACGAGCAGCGGCGCCGGCCGGTACTTCTCGCCGAGGCTCCGATGCAGGAACTCGAGCACGGCCAGGCGCGTATCGAGGCCCACCACGTCCACGAGCTCGAAGGGTCCCATGGGATGGTTGAGGCCGAGCTTGAGCGCCTTGTCGATGTCCTCCGCGCTGGCCACGCCCTCCTGCAGCATCAGGAACGCCTCGTTGCCGATCATGGCGTTGACGCGCGACGTGATGAAGCCGGCGGAGTCCTTCACCACCACCGTCTCCTTGCCCATGCGGCGCGCCACCTCGGCGGTGACCCCGACCGTGTCCGCGCTGGTGTCGAGGGCCTTCACGATCTCGACCAGCTTCATCTTGGGCACGGGATTGAAGAAGTGCATGCCGACCACGCGGCCGGGCCGCCGGGTGGCCGCCGCGATCTCGGTGATCGAGAGGCTCGACGTGTTGGTGGCGAGCACGACACGTTCGTCGCAGTGCTGGTCGAGCTGCGCGAACGTGCGCAGCTTGAGGGCGATCTCCTCGGGGACGGCCTCGATCACGAAGTCCGCTTTTTCCGCCGCCGCGCCGAGCTCCTGCTCCGGGGCCAGGCGCGCGAGGGCGCCGGCGGCGTCGGCGGCCGTGAGCTTGCCGCGGACGATGCCCTCGTCCAGGTCGCGGCGGATGGTGGTCAGCGCGCGCTCGAGGGCGTCCGCGGAGACGTCGTGGAGGATCGTGCGGAAGCCGCCGCGCGTGGCCGCGTAGGCAATGCCCCGGCCCATGATGCCGGAGCCGATGACGGCAATGGTCTCGATGGGCACGCCGCGACTATACTCCGGCGCGCTCATGGCAACGGAGATCTTCGACGGCCTGACCGTGGTGCAGGAGGCGGTCGACGCCGCCGGATGGCGCGCGCGCCTCCGCGTCGAGACGACCAGCCGTGCCTTCGCCGGACACTTCGAGGGCCAGCCCATCCTGCCCGGGGTGGCGCACCTCGTGATCGTCTGCCACGCGTTGCGCGCGATGGGAGGCGCCTCGGCGACCCTGCGCGCGCTGCCGTCGGTGCGCTTCCGCCAGGTCGTGCGCCCGGGCGACGTGCTCGACGTCTCCGTCCGGTCTCCCGATGCCGATGGGCGCTCTCGATTCGACGTGCGGATCGGGGACACGCTCGCCGTGACGGGCGTGGCACACGGCGGCCGCGATGGCTGAGCGCGACGTGCCCGAGGGGCTGATCCCGCATCGTGGTCCGGCGCGCCTGGTGCAGACCGTCCTCGACGACCCGCGGACGGACGTCCTGGTCTGCGGCGGGCGGATCCCGGCGGACAGCGCCTTTGCCGTGGGTGGCCGCGCTCCCGCCGTCATCGCGCTCGAGCTCGCGGCCCAGGCGGCGGCCGTGCAGCAGGCCCTGGCCGCGCCCGTGGGCGCCGCGGTGAGGCCGGGGTATCTGGTCGCCGTGCGTGCGGCCGCTTTCCGCGCCGACGATGTGGCCGCGGCGGTCGGCCTGGTCGCGACCGTCCGCCGCACGGGCCAGGCCGGTCCCCTGGCCACCTACGACGTCACCGTGACCGGGCCCGAAGGCGAGGAGATCCTCACGGCGACGCTCAGCACGCACGTGGGCGACTGAGCCGGCGCCCCCCCCACGGTTCGCGCCCGGGTTCGCGGTATCCTCGCGAGTGCTCTTCCAGGCCCGCAACCTGCGCAAACGGTATCGCCTCGGCGACGTCGTCATCGAGGCGCTGCGCGGCATCGACGTCGAAGTGGGGAAGGGCGAGTTCGTGGTGGTGGCGGGCCCGTCCGGCAGCGGCAAGACGAGCCTGCTGAACCTGCTCGGCTGCCTGGACGAGCCGGACGAGGGCCAGGTCCTGTTCGCGGGCGCCGATCTCGCCTCCTTGACTCCGGCGGAAAAGACGCGGCTGCGGCGCCGCCAGCTCGGCTTCGTGTTCCAGTCCTTCAACCTCCTGCCCGTGCTCTCCGCCTTCGAGAACGTGGAATACCCGCTCTGGATCGACGGGATCCCTCGCGCCGACCGCAAGCGGCGGGCGGAAGCGGCGCTGGCGGCGGTGGGGCTCGACGACCGCATGCGGCACCGCCCGGACCAGCTCTCCGGCGGGGAGAGGCAGCGGGTCTCCCTGGCCCGCGCCCTCGTCCACGAGCCGTTGGCCATCCTGGCCGACGAGCCCACCGCGAACCTGGACTCGCGCACCGCGGCCTCGATCGTCGACCTCCTGGCACGGATGAACGTGGAGCGCGGGACCACGTTCCTCTTCGCTACGCACGATCCCGCCATCGTGGCGCGCGCCCCACGCACCATCCGCCTGATCGACGGAATGGTCGGAGAGGTCGTCTGAAGTTCGCGGTCATCGCGCTGCGCAACCTCTCGCGCCATCGGCGGCGCACCCTGCTCTCGCTGCTCGTCATCGCCGCGGGCGCGGTGGCCGTCATCCTGACCGTCGGCTTCATCCGCTTCTCGTTCGACGGGTTGCGCGAGGCCATCATCCACGGCGGGCTCGGGCACCTCGAGCTGATGCCGGCGGCGACGGCGGGTCCCGGCGGCCCCGACCGCTCG
>DASTLK010000143.1:0-3997 GCA_035715025.1 Vicinamibacteria bacterium | reverse complement strand
GCAAGCAGGTCACGGTCATCGTCGAGCTGATGGCCCGCTTCGACGAGCAGTCCAACATCAAGTGGGCGCGGTCCCTCGAGGAGTCGGGCGCGCACGTCATCTACGGCATCCGCGGATACAAGACGCACGCCAAGATCTGCCTGGTCGTGCGGCGGGGGCCGCAGGGGATCGAGCGCTACGTGCACATGGGGACGGGCAACTACAACGAGAAGACCGCGCGCCTCTACACCGAC
This sequence comes from Vicinamibacteria bacterium, assembly GCA_035715025.1. Classification (GTDB taxonomy): domain Bacteria; phylum Acidobacteriota; class Vicinamibacteria; order Fen-336; family Fen-336; genus AA29. Next base: position 3,764 of record DASTLK010000143.1, on the reverse strand, counting down.
TTCGGGATCATGACCGCCGACCGCGCGATCGGCGAGGACGCCTCCGCCTTCTTCAACGCCCTCACCGGCTTTTCGGACCCGCCGCGCATGAAGAAGCTGGCCATGGCCCCGACCACGCTGCGCGAGCGGTTCGTGCGCCTCATCCAGCGCGAGCAGCGCCGGGCGGAAGAGGGCCAGCCCGCGGAGATCCGGGCCAAGATGAACTCGCTGGTGGACGAGGAGATGATCCGCGCCCTGTACGACGCCAGCAAGGCGGGCGTGCGCATCCGGCTCAACGTGCGGGGCATCTGCTGCCTGCGCCCGGGGGTGAAGGGAGTGAGCGAGACGATCGAGGTCGTCTCCGTCGTCGATCGCTTCCTGGAGCACTCGCGCGTCTTCCATTTCCGCAACGGGGGCGAGGACGAGGTCTACCTGGCCAGCGCGGACTGGATGGGGCGGAACCTGGACCGCCGCATCGAGCTGCTCTTTCCGGTCGCGCCCGACAACCGCAAGAAGGTCCTCGACGTGCTCGACGCGATGTTCCAGGACAACGTCAAGGGCCGGCGCCTGCAAGCGGATGGGACCTACCGGCGCCGCAAGAACCCGCGCGGCGACGAGGCCTTCCGGGCCCAGGTCCACCTCTACAAGCAGACGCAGCGCGCGCTCGAGCGCGCGCGTGCCGGGGCCGCCGTCACCCTGGAGCCCATGAGCCTGGCCGACGCCGCGGTCACGGCGAAGTCGACGGGCGGCAGCGGAACCTAGGCAGTCCCGCGGGGGACGACCGCCTCCCTACTTCGCGGCCAGGATCAGGAAGTACTGATAGGGCAGGAAGGTCGGCTCGGCGACCAGGCCCAGGCCCGCGCCCTTCGCCTCGGTCAGGAACGTCTCGCGCGCCACGCGATGGTCGAGCGGTGGCCCGATGGGCGTGGGCCGCCGCTGGTAGTCGATGTTCACGACCCGTCCCTTCGGCTTGAGCGACCGGCGCAGCCGCTTGAGGTAGCCGGCCCGGTCCGGGAAGTGGTGGTACGTGTCCACGACCAGGACCACGTCGCACACGCCGGGAGGCAGCAGGGGGTCGTCGGAGACGGCCAGCACGGGGGCCACGTTCCGGACGCGCGCGCGCTCCAGGCGCTCGCGCAACGCCTGCAGCATCCGCGCCTCGACGTCCACGGCGTAGACGAAGCCGCGGACGCCCACCGCGCGGGCCAGGCGCAGCGTGAAGTATCCGGGCCCCGATCCGATGTCGCAGGCCGTCTCCCCCTTCTTGAGGCCGAGGGCGGCCACGACCTGGTCTGGCTTCTGCCAGGCGTCGCGCTCGGGAGAGGTCATCTCGGCGATGTAGTCGTCGAGGTCGGACGGGTTGCCGTACTGCCCGTCCGCTTCCGCGGATGGGACGGGAGACGGACGCTGCGGCCCCGCGGCCCGGACCGAGACGAGCGCGGCCAGGATGCCCACGACCAGGGCCAGCGCCGCCATCACCGACCATTGCGGCCCGCGCTCCCCCTGCCTCATCTCACTGGCAAGCATACTGATCTTCGCCCCCGCTCGCGAGACGGGCGCCTCCGCTGGTTTTCCGCGGCCGGCCGTCCGGAGTACGCTGTCGGGGTCGGGAGGGAAAGGAACCAGAATGGCCGCCTACTTCGACGACGCGGACCTGGCCCACTTCGGCGACCTCAAGCAGCACGCGCCCGAGCTGTGGAACGCGTTCGAGCGCTACTACGCCGCCGCCTTCGAGCCGGGACTTCTGACCAAGCGCGAGAAGGTCCTCGTGGGCTTCGCGGTGGCCCAGGTCTCGCAGTGCCCGTACTGCATCGACAGCTACACGCAGACGGCGCTGGAGCAGGGCCTCACCATCAAGCATCTCGCGGAAGCGATGCACGCCGCCGCTTCGCTCCGGGCCGGCATCGCCCTCGCCCACGGCCTCGTCGCCCACAACGCGGACAAGAAGATCTCGATGTGACGACCGTCGCCCCTCCTTCGCGCTTCGCGCGGCGTCTCGAAGACCGCGGGGGCGAGCTGCGCGCGGCCGTGCCCACGACCCTCCAGGTCAACGTGGGCAAGCGCTGCAACCAGGCCTGTCACCACTGCCACGTGGATGCCTCACCGACCCGCACCGAAGTCATGCCGGACGACGTGGTCGAGGCCTGCCTCGACGTCCTGGCCCGCGCGCCGGAGCTGGCCACGCTCGACATCACCGGCGGCGCGCCCGAGCTGCACCCGCGGTTCCGCGAGCTGGTCGCCCGCGGCCGCGCCCTCGGCCGCAAGGTGATGGTCCGCCACAATCTCACCGTCCAGTTCGAGCCGGGCTTCGCCGGCCTGCCGCGCTTCTTCGCCGATCACGGTGTCGAAGTCGTCTGCTCGCTGCCGCACTACACGGAGGAGGCCACCGACCGCCAGCGCGGCCGGGGCGTCTTCGCGCGCAGCGTCGAAGGGCTGCAGGCCCTCAACGCCGTCGGCTACGGCCGCGAGGACGCTCTCGTCCTGAACCTCGTGTCCAACCCCGTGGGCGCGTTCCTGCCGCCCGCGCAAGGCGACCTCGAACGCGACACCCGCCAGTGGCTGCTCGCCCACCACGGCATCGTGTTCCACTCGCTCTTCACGATCACGAACATGCCGATCTCGCGGTTCGCGGCCTGGCTGCGCCGCGCCGGCAACTACGAGGCGTACATGGCGCGCCTGGAGGCCGCGTTCAACCCGTCCACCCTGCCCGGCCTCATGTGCCGCTCCCTGGTCAGCGTCGGCTACGACGGGCGGCTCTACGACTGCGACTTCAACCAGATGCTCGAGCTGGGCCTGGAGGCGGGCCAGCCCGCGAGCATCTTCGACTTCGACCTGCGCCGGCTCTCCGGCCGGCCCGTGCGTACGGGCGAGCACTGCTTCGGCTGCACGGCCGGCGCGGGCTCGAGCTGCGGGGGCGCGATCGCTTGAGGACGCACCATCGGCCCCTCGGGGTGCTCTCCTCCGCGGCAAGCCCGTTCCCGTCATCATGACCGTCACCGTCAATTTCCGGCTCAACTGATTTCACGGCCGCCCTGCTGACGCCGGCGCATCCGGCGGATAATGCCGGCGCACGATGGAGAGCCGTTCGCGCGAAGCCGGCCTCTACAACGTCGTCGTCATCGGGGCGGGCACGGCCGGGCTCGTCACCGCCGCCGGCACCGCGGGCCTCGGCGGCCGCGTCGCGCTGATCGAGAAGCACCGCATGGGCGGGGACTGCCTCAACACCGGTTGCGTGCCCAGCAAGGCGCTCATCGCTTCCGCGCGGGCGGCCCACACGATCGCCCACGCCTCCCGCTGGGGCCTGCGCGACCGCGCGCCCGAGTTCGCGTTCGAGGACGTGATGGACCGCGTGCGCGAGCGGCGCGCCGTCATCGCCCCCCACGATTCCCAGGATCGGTTCGAGTCGCTGGGGGTGGACGTCTACCGCGGCGCGGCCCGGTTCGTCTCGCCCCACGAGGTCGTGGTGGGCGACGTCCGCCTGCGCGGCGCCGCCTTCGTGATCGCTACCGGCAGCCGGGCCGCGCTGCCCCCCGTGGACGGGTTGGCGGAGGCCCGGCCCTACACGAACGAGACGCTCTTCGACGAGCTGCGCGCGCGGCCCGACGGGATGATCATCCTGGGCGGCGGTCCCATCGGTTGCGAGCTGGGGCAGGCCTTCGCGCGACTGGGCGTCCGCGTCACCCTCGTCCAGAGCGGGCCGCGCATCCTCGAGAAGGAGGACCCGGACGTGGCGGACGTCGTGAGGCGGGCCATGGAAGCGGACGGCGTCACCCTGCGCGCCGCGG